>NZ_CAUPHG010000001.1:0-57575 GCF_963510915.1 uncultured Anaerococcus sp.
GCACAGGTCTTACAATCATCCTTCCAGACCCAGGCAATACTGCAGGTGTTGACGTAAGGGGAGGGGCGCCGGGCACTCGTGAAACTGACCTATTAAATCCCCTAAACCAAGTTTCTGAAGTTTCTTCTATTATTTTATCTGGTGGGTCTGCCTACGGACTAGAAGCGGCTAGCCATTTGATGAAAATTTTAGAAAAAGAGGGCGTAGGCTTTGATGTGGGCGTTGGAGTTGTTCCAATTATTTCCCAGGCGGTTTTGTTTGACTTAGCCTACAAAAATCCCAAGGCAAGGCCAGATGAAAGGATGACCCAAAAAGCCTTTGATTCTGCGACTTATGATGATAAGAGCCAGGGAATTATTGGGGCAGGCACAGGTGCGACTGTTGGCAAGGCCTTGGGCCATGATTCCTTGATAAAATCAGGTTTGGGCCAGGCTTCTATAAAAAAAGGCGACCTAGTAGTTTCTGCTATTGTTGCAGTAAATGCTTATGGAGATATTTTTGACTACCAAAAGGGCCTCCAAATTGCAGGACCAACAAAGGATGGCAAGATGCTTAAAACCATTGATTTGATTGACCAAATCCTAGGCTCTTTTGCTGATATAAAGCCATCTAATACTACAATCGGAGCTGTCGCCACCAACGGAACTTTTTCTAAGACCGAGCTTACAAAAATTGCCGGCATGGCCCATGATGGTTACGCAAGATCCATCAACCCAGTCCACACCCTTTTTGACGGTGATACAATATTTTCCCTTGCCACAAACAAGGTAAAAGCAAATATAAACCTAGTAGGAGCTTTGGCAGCCGAAGCCATGTCTATGGCTATAGCCAATGCTATTTACTCTAGCAAAGAAAATTAAAAAAATCCACCTCCCAGAGTGAAATTTTCTTCATTAGGGAGTGGATTTATTTTTTTAAAAGATTTTTTATTAATAATCAAAAATGATTCCTGCCTTTTTTAGCAAGACTTCTGCTTGTTCACAAATTGCCTTTGATTCATCAAGAAGTTTTAAAATTTTTTCTCTTGCAAGGGCAATTTTTTTAGGACTATTTTCTAGCAAATATTGAACTCCACCAACTGTCGCCCTATTGTCTTTTATAGTTGCCCTTAAATCGAGGTAGACCTTATATTTTTTCTTTAGCCCTGTTATAGACTTTGTTTTGGCTTGGACTTGACTTTCTAAAGCTGTCATTTCGCCTTTTAGGCTGGTCATTTCTTCTAATTTATCCTGGTCAACGATTTTCTTGTTGCCCTTGATTATAGAATCTAGGTCGTTGTAGTATTTCATAAACCTTTTTTCGTAGTCATCTATGGAATAGACTGTCCTATTTGTAGGAGAGCTTGGATTCATTACAACTGATTTTGTATAAGTATAAACACTACCCTTGGTATTTAATCCGAATCCCGCACTAATAGTGTCCTCAGGTGACCAGTCATAGCCCCACATCAAGTCGTCTACTAGGTTTGTATAGTGACCAACCTGGGGATTCTTGAACATTTTACTCATCTCTTCTTCGTGTCTATTTATATAGCTTTCCATTTCATCCCTGTTTTTAAGTCCCTTAGACCTTAGGTAATCGAAGACAGGTTTTTCTCGGTCCCACCACTGTTTAATGGCAAATGAAGTAGATTTATCGCAATTAGCCCAAGCAAGGTTTTCGTATGGAGGGCTATAAACAGAGGAATGTTCTAATATTTTGCTCGAATAGTTTGAATTGGCTTGGGCTACAGCCATGTCAAAGTCAGAAATACCTATGACACTTAATTTTTTACCATCAATGCCGCCATCCTTTTGCCTTTTGGCATTAACTTCTCTAATGGATTCAATGCCGATTTTCATATTTTCAAGGCTTCTAGAGTCATTTTCATCTATTTTATTAGTGATTTTATTAGCTGCAAGGTATTTTGGGCCAGTACTTGGATTATAGCCATAGCCGGTTTTGCTAGGAAGGCTTTTAAAAACTTCTGTTGCCTCACTTGATCCCATTTCTTCAAAAAATCCAACCGAACCCTTATCCCACTTAGCTTGGGCAGCTCTTTTTTCTTCTGTTGTTGGAATAGCAGTTGCTTGTTTTTCAATTTCAGTAAATTTCTTTTTTAAGGATCTAAACTTCTCAACTAGGGCATCTCTTTCGTTAATTACATCACGAACTTCATCGAAGCTCCTATAGTCATCATCAGTGTACTTATCCTTGCTTGGGTTTTCCTGATTATTGTTAGTAGGTTTTTGGGCTTGGGCCTCTTCTGCTTTCTTGATTTCCTCTTGCATTTTGTCATAGTCTTCTTCATACCACATGAGTTGATCAATGTAGGCATTAGCATCAGCAGTAGCATCATCGATGTCATAAGCATAGGCAGTAGAGACTCCATGGATAAGAAAACCAGCTGACAAAGCCATCATTAGGGCTAAATTTTTCTTTTTCATAATAATTTGACTGTAAACCTCCTTTTTTAAAAATACAATCTTTCATTAGTTACATTTCACTTTTTTTCTTTACAATAACAAAATACTATGGTGGGTCAGGCATAAAAGAGATTTAATATCTCGTTAATTAAAAAAATCCACCTCCTAGATCATTTTCTTATCTAGGGGAGTGGATTTTTTCTCAAAGATTATTTTATTAAAAGTCAAAAGTAATTCCTGCCTTTTTAAGCAAGGCTTCTGCTTGTTCACAAATTACCTTTGATTCATCAAGAAGTTTTAAAATTTTTGCTCTTGCATGGGCAATTTTTTTAGGACTATTTTCTAGCAAATATTGAACTGCATCAACTGTTGCCCTATTGTCCTTGATGGTATCTCTCAATTCAAGGTAGACCACATTTTTTTTCTTGAGGTTTTTTAGATTTTGCTCGCAACTATCAATTTGACCTTTAAGACCAGTCATTTCACTTTTAAGACTCGCAATTTCTTCTAAAGCTGACTTGTCTACAATTTTCTTATTATCCTTGATTATAGATTTTAGGTCTGTGTAGTAGGTCAAAAATCTTTTTTCGTAGTCGTCTATGGAGTAAACTGTCCTATTTATAGGGCTTTCTGGGTTCATTACAAGAGACTTTGTGATAGGGTAGATACTACCATTTGTATTTATACCATATCCAGAGCTTATTGTATCTTCATGTCTCCAAAAATTTGCTCCCCAGCCTAGGTCATCAACTAGGTTTAGGTAATGGCCAACTTGAGGGCTCCAAAATTTATTTTTGATATCGCCTTCATTATTGGCTATATATTCTTCCATTTGTTTCCTGCTGCTTAGACCCTTTTCTCTTAGAAAATCAAAAACTACTTTTTCCTTATCCCACCATCTTTCAATTGCTTCTGGTGCATTTATATCACCATTGGTCCAGGCTAGGTTTTCGTATGGAGGTCCATATACAGAAGAATGCTCTATAATATCTTTAGAATAGTTGGCATTAGCTTGGGCTACAGCCATGTCAAAGTCTGATATACCAATGACACTTAGTTTTATACCATCAATTCCACCGTCTTTATGTCTTTTAGCATTAACATCTCTAATAGACTCAATACCTTTCTTCATGTTTTCAAGACTTCTTGAGTCATGCTCATCTATCTTATTGGTGATTTTGTTAATCTCAAGATACTTAGGACCTGTACTTGCTTTATAGCCTACCCCATTTCTAGAAGGAAGGCTTTTAAAGACTTCGACAGCTTCACTTGATCCCATTTTATCATAAAAACCAAGAGAACCCTTATCCCACTGAGCCTGGGCTTCTTTCTTTTCTTCATCGGTTGGGAGAGCTGTTGCATCTTTTTCAACTTCGGTAAATTTCTTTTTTAAGTTTCTAAACTTCTCAACTAGGGCATCTCTTTCGTCAATTACATCACGAACTTCACTTATATCCCTATAGTCATCATCTGTGTACTTGGCTAATTTTACTTCGGTTTCTTTTGGAACTTTGGTAAAATTCCACTCGCCATTTTCATCTATTGTACCTGTATAATGTTCGGCATTGCTAAAGTCAATTCCTTCCCAAAAGCCGTTTTCTTTGCTAAGGTCTATTTCCTTCAAAAAGACATTTTCATCAGCATGGGCAGTAGAGATGCCATGGATAAGAAATCCAGCTGACAAAACCATCATTAGGGCTAAATTTTTCTTTTTCATAATAACCTTACTCTTGAACCTCCTTTTTATTAAAATATATAGTTCCTTATTAACTTACTATTTTTCTTAATAAATTACAAAAGAATATCGTGAAATATAATCGACAAGATGGGTGCAAAGCTTTACCTATTTGATAAGGAAGTTTATTCTAGCAAGATGAGACTTCAAATAATAAATGCTATTTTCTTATCAAATGCTAGTGCTGATTTCACAATACTTTAGAGAGAAATATCTCTTTATCTATGGTAAAAAAACCTTTTCATTAGCGATGAAGTATGTTATAATAAAAACTACTGATAGACTAATGAGTAAAAATCTTTACTTGGGAAAAATATAGTGATATTCTATTTTCAACTTAATTTTTTCTTGGGAGTAACTTTTGGTCTAGAATAAGCAAGAGGAGAGACTTGCTTAGGGTAAGAATTATTATTTAAAATACATTTTAGGAGAGAAGTGATATGGAAATTTAAGAGCCAGCAAGCAAAAAATGAACTATCTACATAAAAAATTGAGGAGACTTTATGAAATATTTAAAAGAATTTTGTTATTTATTATTTTTCTTATTATTAGGTTTTATTGCCAAAAAACTGACAGGCCTACCAATCCCAGAGCCAGTTTTTGGTATGATTTTTTTATTTATTGCCCTTTGTGCAAAATTAATAAAGGTTGACGATATAGGGGAAACATCTGATTTTCTAACATCTATCCTAGCCTTCACCTTCACACCACTTGGTGTTGGTCTTATGGTGCAATTTGATGTAATCAGAGATAATGCCTTTAAAATTTTGATAGTAATGGTTATATCTTGTTTGATAACTATGGCTGTGACTGCCAAAGTTGTCGAATTAGTACAAAAAGTGAGGAAATAAGATGAGCGAATTTTTAAATACCTATGTAGCAGATAATGACTTTTTCGGAATTATCCTATCTATAGTTATGTTTAGGATAGGGATGCTAATTAATAAAAAAACAAAGATTGCCATCCTAAATCCACTCCTACTTGCCATTGTATTTAGTATAATTTTTCTAAAATTAACTGGTATTTCTTATGAAAACTTTAACAAGGGTGGCAGATATATTTCCTTTATGATAGCTCCTATTACTGTTGCCCTAGTAGTAAGTCTTTATAGAAATATTGAAAAACTAAAGGCTAACCTCATTCCAATCCTAATTGGTGTATTAGTTGGTTCTTTTGTGGCTATCC
This sequence comes from uncultured Anaerococcus sp., assembly GCF_963510915.1. Taxonomy (GTDB): domain Bacteria; phylum Bacillota; class Clostridia; order Tissierellales; family Peptoniphilaceae; genus Anaerococcus. The sequence goes on from NZ_CAUPHG010000001.1 coordinate 5,327, forward strand.
TTTCAGCCTATCTTTTATCAAAGATTTTTGGCTTTGAAAAAGATCTTACCATAGCTATGATGCCTCAATCTGTAACCACACCAATCGCCAAGTCCCTAACAGAGGAATATGTTGCAAAATTTGGAGCAGATGAGATGACCATTAATGCTTATGCAGCCGTCACAGCAATTACAGTTATACTAAGAGGAATTGTAGGAGCAATTTCCGCACCAACAGTAATGAAGGTTATGAGGGTTAAAGACCCTGTTGCCCAAGGTATAGGAATTGGCACATCAAGCCACGCCATGGGTACATCAAAGGCTATCGAAATGGGAGAAGTAGAAGGAGCTATGAGTGGCTTATCCATAGCTGTTGCTGGTATTTGCACTGTAATATTGATGCCACTATTTATATTTGTATTCTTCTTATAATAAAGAAAATAAGACTAAGGTTTAGCCCGAGGGCTGCCTTAGTTTTTTTATTCTCATAAAAGCAAGACAAATATTCTTTGACAAAAGCGGATACTTAGAGTATTATCAATAGGTAATCTCTACTCCGTAGTATAAACGGGGTCAATAGTCCACAGGGAGGTGAAAATATGAATAATTACGAAGCAGTATTGATTTTCAAGACTGAATTAGCTGATGCTGACAGAAATGCTCTTCTAGATAGATTTAAAGGTCATATCGAAGAAAATGGCGAAGTTGTATCAGTTGATGACTGGGGAAAAAGAAGACTTGCCTATGAGATCGATGATCTTAAAGAAGGTTACTACTATATCGTAGATTTCAAGTCAGAACCAGATCATATCAAAGAATTTGAAAGAAGACTAAGACTTTCAGATTTCGTTCTTAGATACATGGTTATTAGAAAAGAGGACTAATATGAATAAAGTGATACTTATAGGACGCCTTGTTAGGGATCCTGAGCTAAGATATACCCAAGGAAATCAAGCGGTATGCACATTCACATTAGCGATAGATAAAAAACTAAGTCGAGAAAGAAGAGAAGAAGCGGAAGCAGCTAATCGTCCAACAGCAGATTTTCCAAGAATAACTGTTTGGGGTAGGCAGGCAGAAAATGCCTCAAGATACCTCTTTAAAGGAAGTCAATGCGCAGTAGAAGGTAGGATTCAAACCGGAAGCTACCAAGATAGGGAAACAGGCAAGACAGTTTATACAACAGATATTGTTGCCGATAATGTTGAGTTTATAGGATCTAGGTCAGAAAGACAAAGTCATAGCTCAAACCCAGGTGACAACCAAGATGTCTATGCTAACAACTATTCTCAAACAAACCAATATCAAAACAATCAAAACCAAGCAAGTCAACAGACCAGCAATGATGATTTTTTTGATGATGACTTTACTGAAATCCAAGACGATGGCAGAATTCCATTCTAGAAAAATATAAAAGAAAGGAATTACAATGGCAAGAAGATTTAAACCAAGAAAAAAGGTTGATCCATTTGTAAAAGACCCATCAAAGGTAATAGACTATAAAGACATTGAAACTCTTAAAAGATTTGTTACCGACAGAGGTAAGATTCTTCCAAGAAGAGTAACTGGTCTTAATGCAAAACACCAAAGAGAAATAACAAGAGCAATCAAAAGAGCTAGACAAGTAGCCCTATTGCCTTACGAAGAAAACTAAGACAAATATAAATAAAAATTTCAATAAGCATTTTGGGAGCACCGCTCCCTTTTTTATTTGTTATAGAACATGAATATTTAATATATAAAAGTATAGTTATGATTATAACTAAATACTAAAGGAGGAATTATGTTAATTGTTATTATTTCTCTTATTGTGGCTATCCTAGCCCTTGTGCTAATGGCCTTTACAATCAAAGAGAGAATCCTTCCTGTATCTCGAGGTTCAAAAAGAATGCACGAGATTTCAGGATACATTAAAAATGGTGCTATGACCTTCATTTCAAGCGAATATAAATATATAATCGCCTTTGTAGTCGTAGTATCAATCCTAATTTCGATTTTTTTAAGTTTTAGGATTATGATCTGTTATCTAATAGGCTCATGCTTTTCAATGCTAACAGGTTTTATTGGAATGAGAACAGCTACGGAAGCAAACGCTAGATGTGCAAACGAAGCAATGGAAGGTGGCACAAACAGTGCCCTCAAACTTGCCTTTGCAGGTGGATCTGTAATGGGATATGCAGTAACAGGACTTGGTTTTTCAGGCCTCTTAATCTGCTATTTAATCTTTAGAGACCCAGCCATAGTAATGGGATATTCCCTAGGCGCATCATCAGTTGCCCTCTTTGCAAGAGTTGGTGGTGGTATCTATACAAAGGCAGCCGACCTTGGAGCAGATCTTGTAGGAAAGGTAGAAGCAGGCATCCCAGAAGATGACCCAAGAAATCCAGCAGTAATCGCAGATAACGTAGGAGATAACGTAGGTGACGTAGCAGGAATGGGAGCAGACTTATTTGAATCCTATGCCGGTGCAATAATCTCAGCTATCACCCTAGGTCTTGTATCTTATGGCGAGGCGGGATTAAACTTTACCCTACTACTTGTAGCAATAGGTATCCTAGCATCCCTAGTAGCAAGCTTCTTATTTACATCCAAAAACCATAGAGAACCACAAAAGGCACTCATGATGACCATCTATGTTTCTGGAGCAATTGTAATAATTGCATCAGTAATTTTATCTCTTGCATATTTTGGAAACTTAAGAGCAGCTCTTGCAATTATCACAGGAATAATAGTAGGAATCGCCATAGGACTTCTAACAGAAGTTTACACATCAGATAAGTTTAAATATGTAAAAAATATAGCAGAAGAATCAAAAACAGGTGTTGCTACTAACATCATAGCAGGTCTATCAACAGGTATGCTATCAGCAGTAGGACCAATCATCCTAATCGCCCTTGGAATTATAACAGCTTACTGGGCAGACGGAGTATTTGGTATAGCCCTATCAGCAGTAGGTATGTTATCAACAACAGCAACAACAGTATCAGTAGATGCCTACGGCCCCATCACAGACAACGCCGGAGGAATCGCTGAAATGGCGGCCCTACCAAGCGAAGTAAGAGACATCACAGATGAGCTAGACTCAATAGGAAATACAACAGCAGCCATAGGTAAAGGCTTTGCAATCGGCTCAGCAGCCCTCACAGCCCTATCCCTATTTGTAACCTACTCAGAAACATTAAAACTAGAAACAATCTCAATCCTAGACAGCCATGTAGTAGCTGGAATGTTCGTAGGCGGCATGCTACCATTCCTATTTACAGCTTTAACAATGAATTCAGTAGGAAAAGCTGCAACAGAAATGATCGAAGAAGTAAGAAGACAATTCAAAAATGACCCAGGACTTCTTGAAGGAACAAGCGAACCAGATTATCAAAGATGTATTGAAATCTCAACATCAGCTTCCCTAAAAGAAATGATACTTCCAGGCGTACTCGCCATAGTAGTACCAATCTTTGTAGGCCTAGTATTTGGCCCAACAGCCCTAGGCGGACTCTTAGCAGGAGCCCTAGTAACAGGCGTGTTATTGGCAATCTTCATGTCAAACGCAGGTGGAGCTTGGGATAATGCAAAGAAATACATCGAAACCCTAGACGGTGACGATGGCAAAGGCTCAGACGCTCACAAAGCATCAGTTGTAGGAGACACAGTAGGAGACCCATTCAAAGACACATCAGGTCCAGCCCTAAACATCCTAATCAAACTAATGACAGTAGTATCAGTAATCTGCGCCGGACTATTTATCTAAAACAAAAGATCCTCATCGAAAGATGGGGTCTTTTTTTGTGAGGAAAATTGGGTATAATAAATCAAAATAAGGTTATTTTTTTAATAATCAAGTTAAATTTTCTTATAATAAATTAAAAATATCTAGAAATTTTAAATTATAAGCAAAAAGGAGGAGAAATGGAATACTTATATAAAATTTATTACAAAAACAAAGATAAATACGAATCTGTATATAAATCAAGAATAAATAATGAAGTTGTTGAGAAAATTTCTCTCCCTTATAAAATAAAAAAAACAATTCCAATAAGTCTTTATTTCCTTCCATCAATAAAAACCATGTCTATGGTTGAAACAATTAAGAAAAACGATCAAATTTTGATGGTCTTGGCAGAGGGATTTAAAGAGGAATACAAAGAATATTTATTTATTGACTTAATTGCAAATGACCTCGAAGCTTCAAACCTTCTTGAGGGTATAGATTCAAATAAAGATGAAATAATTTATTCAACCAAAAAAATCCTTGAAGAGAAAAAGCCAAATAACAAGAGGTTTGGAAGGACTCTTAATTCTTATAGGTTATTATTAGATAATAAATTAAATCCGCCCAAAACAAATGAAGATATTAGGATAATATACGATAATATCACCAGTGGAGAAATCGAAAAAGAAAATCTTCCTGATGGAAAGTTTTATAGGAAAGGCCCAGTTTATATCCAAAAAGCAGGAAGCGTTAGTGGCGAAGTCATCCACCAAGGAGTGGACGGGGAAGATGTAATATCCTATAATATGGAAAGAATGATGGATTTTATGGCAGAATCGAACCTACCAAGCCTAATTAAAATCGCCATCAGCCACTATTACTTTGCCTACACTCATCCTTTCTATGATGGAAATGGTAGGGTAGGAAGGTTTTTATCCGCTATTTACCTAAAAAAAGACTACTCCTACCTAACTGCCCTATCACTATCTAAGGGTTCACTTATTGAAAGAACAACCTATTACAAGGCCTTCGAAAAGACAAATGACCCCATATCAAAAGGAGAAGTTAATTTTTTTGTTGATTCATTCTTAGAATTAATCATTAAAGGCCAAGAAAATATCTTGGAATATTTTAACAAGGCTACAGAGAACGTAATAGAAGATTTTAAGAAATTCGAAAACAAATTAAAGGATATGGATGACTTCGATCTAAATTTAGTGGATATATTTTTAATGAATAAATATTTCGCAAAAAACCAGGCTATTGAAAGGGCTAGGATAATTTCAGATTTAGAAAAAGATGGTCAGCCAGTATCAAGGATAAAGGCAAGGTTAGATTATTATCAAGAAATAGACCTAATAAAAGCGGTCAAAAAACGACCTCTAATGTATGTCTTAAATGAAAATTTTTTTAAAAGAAAAGTGTAAGTCAAGCTTGCGCTTTTTTTATGCCAAAAATCGGGACATTTTTCTTTAAAATTCTATATATAGGCAGAGAGTATAGCAAAAATCTACACTACGAAAGGAGCAATAATGAAAGCTACATACTATACAATCCTCCCGGCAGAAATTAGGTTAGATAAGAGATTGTCGGCCTTTGAGAAAATTTTGTTCTCAGATATTTTGGCCCTAGCTAATAAGAAAGGCTATTGTTATGCGACCAACCAATACTTTGCAAAAATATATCAAATGTCTATATCATCAATTTCTCATGCCATATCAAAGCTTGTGGATCTTGATTTTATAAAAAGAATCTATGAATATAAGGATAAGACAAAAATGATTGAGAGGCGCAAACTATATGTACAAATTAATAACAACATACCTATTAAAAATTTCCCATACCCTCTAGTAGAAAATACCAAGCAGGATGTAGGATAAAATTGCACAGATAATAATATAAATATAAATAATATAAAGGACAATATGGATCACACAATAAAAGTGGATAGTGAAAAAACGCCTAGGAGACACGGGGAGTCAGACTACCTCCAAGCTATGTTGGATAGGATTTAGAAAGGAGGAAAAATGATAAAGGTTATCTATAAAAAAGACAAAAAATATTTAAACATAGACGGCAAAGAATACGGTCCCAAAGCGCTCTATTTCCACATAAAAAGAACCATATCCACCTTAGAATATTTCACAAAAAGCGGCGATTGGAATGAAAAAAGGCAGGAGGAAGTAAGAGCCAGTATCCAAAAGCTTATAAATATTAAAAAAGAATACTATCCAGATGAGAATATTTGGTGATGTAATATATGATATGTAAAAAAGGGTTTCCCCACCAAACTTATTAGATTGCTCTAAAAAGCATTTTAATGAGCGAGGAAACCCTACTTATTAACACAATTATACTTTGTATATTGAGAAATACAATGATGTTAACAATTTAATAGCAAATTAAAAAGCTTATACATCTACTACAAAAGCAAATTCATATAATGATATGGCTAATGTAAAAATTTATATAAATAATTCAAAAATGGGTAAAGATATATCAAGTATAGGACTTGATGAGGAAGAAGTTCTTTATCAAAGGAATTCAGAATTTATAGTTAAAAATATAAGCCAAATTGGAAATGTTCGGTATTTTTATCTGAGGGAGAAATAGTATGACTAAAAGACAGCTAACAGAAGAAGAAAAGCAGGAATTACTAACAAATAGATTCACTGCTCCTTTCAAAGGAGAAACAATTGGTCATGTTGAATTATCTGAGGAAGAAAAAGAAAAAGCAAAGAAAGAATTAGAAGAATTCATCAAAAAAGATGTTGAAAGAAGAAAAGCAAGAGAATTTGATGAAAAGAAAAACAAATAATTTCTTGAACATTGAAATAATAAAGATAAGCACTTATGACATTCAGTTAGAGGTGCTTTTTTAGTACAAAAAAAGGAGAAAAAATGGATAGTTATAAATTTCAAAAAGCCTGCAAAGAATGGTTAATCAAGCATTACAAAGAAAACTTTAATAAAGGTTTGAGTATAGAAGATATATTTGTAGTTTGGTCTTGTAAGATTTTACAAAATAATAAGATACTAATTTCTACAACTCTTTTAGACGGAATATATGTAGAATGCACACAAAATGGAGATAATCAAGAAACATATTTTGACATCTATAAAAAGCAAAACAATATTATGTTTAGCAATGGAGAATTAATAGGTTAATCAATTATAAACATATAAAAAATAAACAAAGCACATGGCGAGACCCAAAGGAAAATCCTTTTAAGGGGTCACGTATGTGCTTTGTTATTAACAATAATGTACTACAAAACAGAAAAAAATCAAGATATAAAGTTAATACATTATTCAAAGAAAATTAGAAAATAATCGTGAATTAATCGTGTGGATTTTCACACAAAGCAAGTAAATATCAAGGAATTAATCGTGCGGAAATCGTGCGATTTTTTTATAGTCTTTTTTGTATTGAAGACGTTAAAGAACAAAGACATATATGTTGGACTGAACCAAGGTAAAAATGTTTATTAAGGAGACAGAATGAAAAAGGAAGATTTTGTAAAATTAGGTGTGGATGAAGAATTGGCTTCTAAGCTTGAGGAAAAGTCCCTGGAGGAATTAAAGTCTTATGTGCCTTATGAGAGATTTAAGGAAGTAAATGATGAAAAAAGCAAATTTAAGACTGATATAAAGGATAGGGATACTAGATACGAGATATTGGATATATACTATGGCTAAGCTTTAATTTTATGATAAAAATACTACATTAGCTCATATTTTGATATAAAAAGCATTTTTATACAAAAAAGACAGAATAATTATTATTCCGTCTTGTGTATTTTGCATGGTTTTTAATTTTATACTGAATAAAATTTATATGGTGCGGGATAGAAGGCGTAAACAAATGACTTGTAAGCCTTGTAATTACAAGGCTTTTAAAATTCAATGCTACAAAAATGCTACAGGTTTTTTCTAGGCGTTTTTTGCCATATAATTAACAAAGTTATCTAGTGCATCTGTTTTATCTTTTTTGGTTACATGAGTGTAGATATTTAAGGTAGTTTCCACTTTGGTATGTCTCATTCTTTTTTGTACATATTTTACACTAGCACCACTAGCAAAGAGTAGGGTTGCATGGGTATGTCTTAGGTCGTGGACTCTTATTTCTTTTAATCCTAGGTCTTTTAAAGCTTTTTTTAGCTTGTCTGATATATCTGATAGTCGTCTATGTTTACCCTTTCCATTTGGGAATACTATATCAGAATTTGCTTGTAGTTTGTATTCTTTTAGTATGAGTACTGTTCCTGGATCTAAATCTAGGGTTGCTTTAGACGCTTCAGTTTTTGGACTTGATACTATCACCTTTTTATCTTCGCCTATTCCTAGGGTTTTATCAATTGCTATAGTGTTTTGCTTTAGGTCTAGGTTCTCCCATGTTAGGGCTAGGGTTTCACCTCTTCTAAGTCCTGTATATATCATTAACCTAAAGAGGGCTAGCCAGTATATATCACCTTTGAAGTAGTCTAGTAACTTAGCAACTTCATCTGGTTCTAGGTAGTTAATTTGTTCTTGGGGTGCTTTAAAGTCTGGTAAGATTACATCATTGAATGGATTTTTTGGTAAGGCATATACTTTTACCGCATATTTCATAACTCTTTTAGCATAATTAAAGTATTCTTTACCTTTTACAAATTGGGATAAACTCATTGCAAACATCTGGCAAATTTTTGTATTGATATCTTCTATCTTCATATCACCAAATAAAGGTAAGATATGGAGTCTATATATACTAGTTGCTGACTCATAGGTTGTTTCTTTTACCTTGGTTTTATATACATCTAGCCATTCTTCGTATATTTCTTGATAGGTAAAATTGCCGTTTAGCTTATCATTGTAATTTTGTATCAATTCATTGTATGCAAAGATAGCGGCATTTTGACTTTTATATCCACCTTTCCTGGTGACTTTATCACCTAATCTGATTTGGAATTTATACCTGGTTCCGCTTTTAGTTTTGTATTGTTCAATTTTCATTTTTTCCTCCTATTATTGCCCTGTTATTTTTATAGGGTTTCTGATATAATAGAAGTGTAGGCACACTTCTATTGTGTTTACGTACGCTTAAAAAGACCTTTGCTTTTGTGGTGATTGCTGGGGTCTTTTTTGTTTAGTATGATTCACCTTCAAAATATTTGTATGCGGTATGTTGGAAAGTATCGCTTGATACAAATATATAGGTTGTATGAGTTTCGCCATCGTCATTTTTTAATTGGTATACGCCTACTGGTAAAGCCCATATTTTCAAATAATTATTCTTATTGCCGTTAGGGTATAGGTAGTTACTTATATTTCCACAATAAAATACGGTGAAATAGTGGACGTCGTCTCTACTTGGGTTTGGGAAAAATCCTACCTGGTAAACATTAAATTTGTCAGAATCAAGAGAAGCTTTAAATTCTCTAAAATAAGTACCCTCAATTTTTGTTATAGGTTGAGGAGTTTTTGCATCTACATATAATTCGTCCCAAAACACGCTATTAAACATATTTATCATAGTATCAGATGCACTATCATCTAAAAATATTTCTGGATTGTTCTTAATAAGTTTTACTGATTCATCAAATGTTACAGAACTTACTGCATCAGCGGTCATAGCCTTTACATTATCCATTATAATATCAGACAAATTAGACGGTTTCTTCTTTTCCAATTCAGCCTTTATTTCTTTTAATCCACTTTTATCTGTAGGCTTAGGCTCGCTTTTATACTTCTTTTCAGCGTCTTTAATATTCTGTTGTATTTGTTCGCTATAGCTAAGTTCTTTTTCGCCCTTTGCGTCATCATTGCCTTTTAATTCTTTTACATTAGCTTTTAAGTCTTCTATTTCCTGTTTTAACTCTTTGACTTCTTTAGTATCATCTTTTTTAGTATCGCAACCTACAAGTGCTAGTATAGCAAGTGCAAGCATTAATGATTTTTTCTTCATGATATTCTCCATAAATATATGATAAGGGGTAGGGGCTATTGCCCCTACTTTTACTTATCTCTTTTACTGAATACACCTACCATTTTGCCTAGGATCATAATGTTGTTATATTCTCCTTGCTTAACTAGGATAGGTTTATAAGCGTCGTTTGCTGGTTGTAGTATCAGCGTGTCGTCCATCTTAATAACTTTCTTTAGCGTGGTTTGGTCGTCTAGTAAAACCGCTGCTATGGTTCCGGATTCCACATCAGGGGTTTCTTTGAAAAAGACTATATCGCCTTCGTGAATATTAGCATCTATCATGCTATCGCCATCTGCCACTAGAGAGAAATCCGCTTTGCACAATTCAGGATCTAACTTGAAGTATCCTTCATAGTTGCATTCTGATAATACAGGCATACCGCATTGGATATGGCCTAGTATCGGGACTGTTATTAAGTTTTCTACCCTATGAACACCTGGTAAACTATAAACATCTATCCTTGGTCGCTCGATTAAATCTGATTTTTCAATTTTGAAATAATTTGCCAACAATTCAATTTTATCAATTCTAGGATATTTGTTAGCATTAATCCAATCAGATAACGTGCTATATGGAACATCTATAATCTCTGATAAGGTATTTCTATCAACATCTTTAAGCTCCATATATCTTTTTAGGTTTTTAGCCAATATATCTTTATTACCTAAGTCACTCACTTTTTTCACCTCCTTTACATATATGATTATAACACTTTAAGCGTAAAAAATCAATAAGAAAAGCTAATATTTTACACATAAAACGTAAAACTTAAATATTTTTCTTGACAAAACGCTAAAAGCGTAATATAATTGGTAACAGAAAGTGAGGTGAGCCTATGAGTGAAATTAAAATGACACTAAAAGCCTTAAGAATTAATAATAACTACACACAACAAGAGGCGGGCGAAAAGCTAGGTGTTACAAAGGACACAATTAGTAGATGGGAAAATGCTAGGTCTTTTCCAGATGCAATGCAAATAAAAGCCATCGAAAAATTGTATAACGTAACATATAATAATATTATTTTTTTAGGCAAAAATAACGCTTAAAGCGTAAATTCACATAGGAGACTGGAATGGACGATTTTATAAAAAACATAAAAAAAGACCTAGAAGAAATCAGAAATAATAGGCCAGCCTATGTACCCTTTAATGAATGTAGAGGATTTTTAGACTGGTTTAACAAGAATGAAGGGACAAGACAAAGATATTGGTTTGATTGTTTTATATCAGGTCTTGTGGCAATGATAACAACGATTTTGATTAATAAATGCCGTTAACGACGATTGAGAAAATAGTCGGTTAGGATTGTAACAATAATAGGCACAAGAATGGACTTATTTAAGAAGTTACACAAATTAATAAAAGAAATTTGGTAAGGTCTATAACCTTTATGAGTAAAAGTAATTGATTTATTATCAATTTCTAAATATTCATTTTCTTTTAAAAACTTTAATTCATCAATCCTAGCAATTAATGAGCAAGATTGATCATAGGTGTAATAAGAAGATTTAACAAATTTTAAAGTTTTGTAATTGACTATTAAAGCTTGGTTTTCTAAGTCGTTAGTATCAAAAATGTAAGGATTATCTATTTGTTTAAGATTATGTAAGAGTACAGCTGATTCAAAAGTTAGCATAATTAATTCCTTTTTACTTATATTATATGACAAATAGATATTTAAGAAAAGCATAGGAGACTGGAATGGAAAAAGTAGAAGAAAGGCTGACTGTTTTAAAAGACTATATGACCCTACAAGATATGAAAGACTACTTTCAGTTTAAGGACAATAAAACCTTTAGTGAGTGGGAGCAAAAAGGACTTAGAATAGTTAAGCTTACAGGGAAATCAAAACTCTACAAAAAAGAAGACATTATAGAGTTTTTAGATAACATGAGGACTTAGGAGGATAAATGCTAATTGACATTGAAAAAGTAAAGGTAGGCGACCGAATCAGAAAGGATATGGGAGACCTTAAAGAGTTATCAGATGATATAGCAAAAAATGGGCTTATCAATCCGCCAGTAGTGACTCCAGACTTTGAACTTATAGCAGGTGAAAGAAGGCTAGAAGCTATGAAAAAGCTAGGCTATAAGCAAGTAGAAGTTAGGATCATGAAGGTAGAAGATGCTGAACATAAGTTAAACCTTGAAATCAACGAAAACGAAAACAGAAAAGACTTCAATAAGTCAGAAAGAATCGAGTATGCAAGGCAGCTTGAAAGGATTGAGAGAGTCAAGGCAAAAGAAAGACAAGGCAATAGGACAGACCTTGACGTTACCCAAAATTTTGTGGGAAGTGAGACAGACGATATTGTAGCAAGAAAACTAGAGATAGGAAGCGGCGAGCAATACAGAAAAGAAAAGTACATTGCCGACAATGCCGACCCAGAAACACTTGAACAATGGAACAATGAGGAAATAAGCACACACAAGGCTTATACCAAGGTTAAAGAGCTAGAAAAACAACTAGAAGAAAGTACAGCAGCAAACAAAAGACTAGCTGATAAAGTGATCGAGCTAGAGCAAAGAGAACCAGAAATCATAGAAAAAGAGGTTATACCAGAAGATTATAAAGACCTACAAGATGAATTAAAAGAGTTAATGGCCTATCAAAAAGAGCTAGAGAACAAGCTATACGAATTACAAAAAGAGCCTAAAGAAGAAGTTAAAGAAGTTATTAAAGAAGTAGATAGGGCTGATATAAGGTACTACAAATCAGAAATCAAAAGACTTAAAGATGACCTACAGAAAGAAATTACAAAAAATCTTAGCTTAATTAACGATAAAAAGTTAGCGATAAGTCAATTAGAAACAGAAGAAGCACACAGAAAGAGAGTAAGTGATATTACTAGTATGCACTACTCAATAGCAGGATTTTTAAGAAGTATAGGCGGCCAATTATATCTAACAGAATATTTAGAAGAGGTTACACCTAGAGAAAGAAATCTATACCTAGATTCAGTTAAACATTTAAGAGAATTTTCAGAACAGTTATATATCAATTGTGAAGAAGCAATAAAAAAATATAGGAGCTAGACATGACAGAATACACAAACAAAACACCAAAAACTAAAAGCGATATGAACTTTATACAAACAGTAGATGCGATGAACAAAGCATTAGCAATGACAAATAACTTACTAACAGATATGAGAGGGGAATTTGTAGAGTTTAGGCGAGAACAAGCAGATTTTAGGCAAGAGCATAAGGAGCTAACTCAAAGAGTTGATGATTTAGAATTATCATACGAAATAACTCATGACCAAGAAGACAATATAACTTACAACGTAAGAAGGCTGGCGAAAGAATTAGTAGGATATCCAAGCTATATATATGGGGTAACTTGTAGCGACATTTACAGGTTTTTAAGAAGAAATTACAACCTAGCTAGTGCAGTTGGAAAAACCGAGAAAAGATACTATGAGGGAATAATCAAGGGATTAAACTCATACGAAGAAGTGCAATTTGATAGTGACAAGTTATATGAACATAAAAAGAAACTAGACGAAGCTAAGAAAGGTTGAAACAATGCAAAGACTATACAGACCAACAAATAAAGAACTACCACAAATCAAAATAGAAAGACCAGAAGACGTAATAGGACCTAGATGGGCTAGGGAGATAAAAAGGATACCTGGAAGAAAAGAGAGATACGAACTTTATAAGGCAAATAAAAAAAGCCTTGATCCTATCGATAGTGCAAGACTAAAGGAATTAGAAGGCTTAGCAGATAAAAGACTAAAAGAAAAAACACTAATCACAGGCCTAGCTATAGTGTGGATTCTAATATCCATGTTTGGCAGGACACCTTATTGTGCAATGTGGGGAGTCCCTTTTGCAGTAATAACCTTAATTGCCGGCTTGTGGCTAGTGTAATTTCAAAAGTTAAACATAGGTAAATTATACCCTATGTTTTACAAAAAGAAAAGAGAAAAGATGAAAATAGAAGACCAACAAAAATATTTTGAAGATTTACAAAGTAGAAGTCTAGAAACTCTAATTTTTATGGAGAGAAAGATAGAACAGACTGAAAACGAAAAAGACAGATCAGACAAGCTAGCTATGTTAAGAGTTGCAATCAGCAGCAAAACAAAGCTAAAAAGGAGTTTTCATGACTAGGAAAGAGATTAGGCTATGGATATCCAAGCGGGATATTGATGCAGTAATTTATCTAAATGGAATTTTTGAAAAACTAGACAAAGAAAAACTAAGTCATGACGAAAAAATACTAACAGAAGAATTATCAAAAGAAATTAGGAGAAAAGTATATGCACGTAACTTTAAAGAAATTAACCCTAAGTAACTTTAAAGGAATCAAAGAAAAAGAGATAGACTTTACAGAAAAGACCAACATAAGCGGTGACAATGCCACAGGCAAATCGACTATATTTGACGCCTATTCATGGTTATTATGGGGCAAGGATAGTTTTAATCGAAAGGACTATGAAATCAAGCCTTATGATGAGAATAACGACATAATTCATAACCTAGAATCAAGCGTAGTAGGAATCTTTGATATAGACGGTAAGGGAATAAAATTTGAAAGAATATACAAAGAAGTTTGGAGCAAAAAACGAGGATCTAACACAGAAACCTTTACAGGAAATACTACAGATTTTTATATAAATGACGTGCCAAAAAAGAAAAAAGAATATGAAGACGAGATAGGAAAAATCGTTACTGAAGATGAATTTAATCTTTTATCTAATCCAATATATTTTAACACAATCCTAGACAAAAAAGAGCGTAGGAACATACTTTTAAGTCTTGTAAAAGATGTAAGCACAGATGATGTAATAAGGGCTAAAAAAGAACTAAAAGACTTAGACCTAGAACATTATAGCATAGATGAAATCCAAGCTATGGCCAATGCTAGTAGTAAAAAAATCAATAACAAGCTAAAAGAGATACCAGCAAGGATTGATGAACTAGAAAAAACAAAAACTACAGAAGATTTCACCGAGCTAGAAAAGGAAAAATCAGAAATCCAAAAGTCCATAGATGATATAGATAAATACCTAGCAGGTACTAAAGATGTAGGCAAAGAGATAGAAGAAAAGCAAAAAGCTATGACAGACCTACTAAGTGAGTGTCACAAAATCACAGGAGAGTTTGAAAATAATAAAGCTAAGCTAATCAAAGAAGCAGAAACAGATTTAAACGATACTAGAAGGAAAATAACAGCAGCAGACTATGAAATAGAAAACTTAATTGATAGAAGAAAGACCCTAGCAAAGTATCAAGAAAGAAGTCGAGACTCAATCAATAAATATAAAAAAGATATGGAGATACTAAGGGAAAAATGGAAAAATATACAATTAGAAAAATTTGATGGAAATTTTATATGCCCTACTTGTGGAAAAGAATTTGATCCAGAAAAGAAAGATGAAATCTTAAAGCATTTTAATCTAGATAAAAGCAAAAGACTAGAAGAGATAGGCAAAGATGGTCAATATTGCCAGGGTGAAGTTAAGAGCCTAGAAGAAGACCTAGCAGCAAACAAAGAAGAGCTAGAAGAAATTCAAAGCACATTATTAAAGATTAGCGATGCTAGGGCGGCTAATAAGATGCTAGAAGCTGACCAAGAAGAAAAGCTTGATAAAGCACAAAAATTAGAACTTTGTGACAAAGCACTTAAAGAGATAGACGAGAGAAGAGAAAAGTCAAAAGCAATCCAAAAAGAAATTGACGATATAAGTAAGGTCGATAATACCCAAAAATTGGAGCAAAAACAGGTCTTAGTTAAAAGTTTAGATGAAATTAATACTAAACTATCTAATCAAGGTTTAAATGCGAAATTGGACGAAAAAATAAGCAAATACGAAAAAGAGGAAAAAGACCTAGCTATAGCTTACGAGGGTGAACAGTACAAATTGTTTTTGTGCGATGAGTACACAAAAACCTATGCAGAGCTAGTTAATGACAAAATCAATAAGCTATTTAATTTTGTAGAGTTTAAGCTATTTGATACACAAATCAACGGAGGAATCGTAGAGGTTGCAGATGCAACTTATGGCGGAGTACCTTACGGATCACTTAATAGTGCGGCACAGATAAATGCGGGTCTAGATGTTATAAAGGCCTTAAGTAAGCACTTTGAAAAGCAAATACCAATCTTTGTAGACAATGCAGAGAGTGTAAACAAGCTAATTGACGTAGATAGCCAACTTATAACACTTACAGTAAGCAAACTTAAGAATTTAAAAGTCGAAGAATTATAGGAGTTAAACATGACAAATCAAATCCCAATGAAAACAGGAGTAACACAGATAATCAACCAGGCTATAGGTATGTACACAAAGATGGTCGAAAACAAGCAAGTAGACATACCAGAAAATTATAGCTATAAAAACGCAATCCAAGCGGCAAGGTACTTGATAACTAAACCGATAGAAAAAGGACCAAATAAAGGCAAGGCGATTGTAGACATTTGTACCCAAGAGTCAATCTTAAAGACGATTATGGAGATGGCGCAAAAAGGGCTAAACCCAGATAAAAAGCAATGTTACTTTATCCCTTACGGCAATACTTGCACCTTATCTATATCCTATCAAGGCAATGTAGCCCTAGCTAAAAGAGGGGGCGAGGATATAGGCGAGACATACGCCTATGCGGTCTATAAAAATGACAAACTAGAACTAGTCTTTGATCCTAAAAAAGGAGTTATACAAGTCAAGTCCTATGAACCAGATATAAGCAAGTGGACTAAGTCGGATATAACAGGAGCCTTTGCAGTAATCACAGATAGAAGAGGAAATGTCAGGTACACAGAATACATGACAATGGAGCAGATAAAAGACTCTTGGGCCATGGGAGGGGCAAAAGGCGAATCACCAGCACATAAAAATTTCCCAGACCAGCAGGCTATAAAAACTGTTAAATCAAGGGCAGTAAAATCCTTTGTCAATACGGCAGATGATTCTGACATAGTAAGTGCAAGTGATAAGTCAGCAGCTTATACAGACCAGGAGATAAGCCAAGAGCTAGAACATAAGGCAAATACCCTAGAGCTAGACATTGGCAATGAAGAACTTAAAGAGGAAGAAGTTAAAGCTATAGCAGAAAACATAGATACAGAGCCAGATGAAATCATCGAAGAAGAACAAGAAGAAATACAACCTGACTTTTTTACAGATGATTTTGTAGAAGTGAAAAATCCACCATTTTAGGTGATTGACATGGAAATTGAAGTTTTAGGAACAGGGTCTAGCGGTAATTGCTACAAGTTAGACAACGGGTCGTCCACGCTTTTACTAGAGTGTGGGCTACCATTCAAGGTGATTCAAAGAAAGCTAGGCTTTAAGACTAGCGAGATAGGTGCTTGCTTGATAACACATGAACACCTTGACCATGCAAAAGCAGCAAAAGACCTAGCAAGGGCAGGTATTGACTTATACATGACTAAAGGAACGGCGGAAGCCTTAAAGCTATACGGACATAGGATTAATACATTTGAGGGTATCAAAATAGGCGATATTTTGACCTACAAGGCTTTTAATATCGGTTGCTATAGGATTACACCTTTTATGACAATACATGATGTTAGAGAGCCAGTTGGATATGTAATAAGCGATTTATTGCAAGGGGAACAAATCTTTTTTGTTACAGATACAGCCTACTTGCCCTATAAGATACCAAAGGTCGACTATATCATGATTGAGTGCAATTATACAAAGTCAAAAATTGATAACAAGTTAAGATATGGACTCATTCATGCAAGCTTGAGAAATAGGATTGTGAAAAATCATATGAGCCTTGAAACAGTTGTAGAAGCCCTTAAACTTGCGGATTTGAGTAAGTGTAAAAAGATTTATGTTTTGCACTTATCAGATGGTAATAGTGATGAAGCGGAAATTAAAAGACAGATACAGGAAGTTAGCGGAGTAGAAGTGGAGGTTTGCTAGATGGCAAAGAGAAAAACAATTAGTAAGAAATTAAGATTTGAAGTTTTCAAGAGAGACTCTTTTACTTGTCAATATTGTGGAAAATCAGCACCGAATGTGATTTTGGAAGTAGACCATATAAACCCAGTAAGCAAGGGTGGTACTAATGATTTATTAAACTTGATAACCTCATGCAGGGATTGCAATAGAGGAAAATCTGATAGGAAATTGTCGGATAACTCAATGGTGACAAAGCAACAGCAGGAAATGGAAGAGCTACAAGAAAAACGAAACCAAATAGACATGATGTTAGAATGGCGAGATGAATTAAAAAACCTTGATAATGATGTTGTTGAAATATTTTGTGAAGAGTTTGAGATAGCAACCGATTGTGAAGTTACGGACGAAGGTAAAAAGCGAATAAAAAAATGGCTTAAAAAGTATAAATTAAAAGATTTACTAGAAGCTATGGATAGGTCGATAATTCAATATTCAGATACTAACAAAGCATTTGATATGATACCAAGAATTGCTTATTATGTAGCAAATCCAGAGAAAGGTGCAGATGTTGATTTATACTATATAAGCGGAATTTTGAACAATAGGCTTTACTATTATAACAAACCAGTAGGAATTAATTATCTAAAAAGGGTCTCTAAATACGTTGATAAAGATTACTTAACCGAGGTTGCCAAGACGGTTAAGAATTGGACTGAATTTAAAGAGACTATGGAATACATAATCGAAATAGAGGCAGGATATGAGCAGAACAATAATTGAACGTGAATTTTGGAATGATGAACAAGTTATAGATGAGTACAGCCCAGAAGATAAGCTATTCATGATGTATTTACTTACTTGTCCTAGAGGTAATTCAACAGGAATCTTTAAACTACCTATAAAGCTAATGGCCTTTGAAATAGGCTATAGTCCAGAATCGACTAGAACTTTGATAGATAGGTTTATGAACAAGTACACCAGGATAACTTATGATTTTGAAGAACAGGAAATAGCAATCCATAATGCTATGAAATACACCATAAATAGAGGTGGTAGGCCTATTGAAGAAATGGTAACTAGAACGCTTGAAGAAGTATCGAGCCTTCACTTAATCGAAAGAGTGTACGAAAACATGATTGATTGGTGGGAGTTATCAAAAAGAGATGTAGATAAAAGTATAAAAACTATATTTGAGCAAGAAATAAGTAAGAGGAACTATATCTTAAATACTTATACTAATACTTATACTAATACTTATACTTATACTCATACGCCTACCGAATCGGTACCCGATACGGAAGAAGTGGAAAAATTCAACATTTCAGAAAAAAATAAATTATACTCTGATACGGTACACGATACGCCCACCGAATCGGTACCCGATACGGCAAAACAACCACAACCTAATCGGAAAAGCCAAATCATAGACGAGTGGAACAAGCTAGATGGCAATATACCCAAGATACAATCCTTAAATCCAGGAACTGATAGGTACAAGATGTTAAAGGCAAGAATCAGTGAATATAGCCTAGATGATGTTTTAAAAGCAATTAAGACCATAGATAATAGCCGATTTTTAAAAGGCTACATCAGCACGTGGAATGCGACCTTTGATTGGTTCGTAAAGCCTAGTAACTTTGTAAAAGTCCTAGAGGGAACTTACAACGATAAAGCAGAGATACAGCCAACAAAAGAGGAATCCATATCAGAAATTGCAAGAAGACGAAGATTAGAAAGACTAAAAAACCAGGAGAACAAATGAAACTAGAAATAAACGACTATGAGCTAATTTTACTTAATCAATTAATGGCAATATCAGTTGAGCTTGACAAGAAAGACGAATTGTTCGATAAAAACATGGACGCTGACAGCAAAATAGCAGCAGTAAGTGGAATGGCAAGCCTAAGTTCAAAGCTTTACGAAATATCAAAGAAAAGGCTAAAAGAAGTTAGGGAAGAAGAGACAACAGGCAAAGAATCGACTGATAAGAAAGAAAAACAGCCAAAAAACCATGTAAAAATCAAATTAGTATATCATGACGGATTGACTGAAGACGGTTATCCGAAAAACAGATATGAAGAAATAGATGATTTTATAGCTTTATATATCAACGAGTACACCAAGGGCTTAAGTGTTTATTGTAAGGGTAGGCACTTAATGCTAGACCATGAAGATTTTTATGGAATTGAAGTTATAGACGAAAAGGAGAATCGAGATGAAAATTAAGCTAATGTTTGCAGAAAAAGATAGTGAAGAAATCGAAGAAATAGTTGTAATTGATGATTTTATAGAATTTTGGATCAATGATCTAGACGGTAGTTTTACAATAAGAGGAAAACTTAATATGCTAAGTAAATATGTGAAATCTATTCATGAAGGATTTTTAAGTGCTGATAGCGAGAAATTCTATGGGGTGATGGCTATAGATAACGAAAAGGAGAATCAAGAATGAATCGTGTAGATTTAGTGGGCTACTTAGTAAGAGACCCAGAATTAAAATATACCCAATCAAATCAAGCGGTATGCACTTTTACTTTAGCAGTAAATAAAAGACTAAGCAGGGAGAAAAAACAAGAACTAGAAGCACAAAATAGACCTACAGCAGATTTTCCGAGGATATATGTATGGGGCAAGATGGGAGAAAATGCCAACAGATACCTATTTAAGGGCAACCCATGTGCGATTGAAGGGAGACTTCAAACAGGATCATACCAGGATAGGGAAAGTGGAAAAACAATCTACACTACAGATGTGATTGCAGATAACGTCACCTTCCTACCAAATTCGAGTCAAAATGGTACCCAGCAGGCGAGGAATAACAATTCTAATGTAAATACTAGCCGAGGACAACAAAATCAATCTAGGGGCAATTATGGACGAAATAATGACAATGGATTTTATGAAGATGATTTTAGCGAGATAGAAGACAATGGTGCCATACCATTTTAAAAAAACTAAACAAATAACAGAAAACAAAAGGAGAACAAAATGAAAGTACAAATCGGACGAGATTATATTGTTATTGATGGATTACTATATGACTTTACAAGTTATAAAGATATGAATATTTATGCCCTTTTAAGCGTTATCAATACAGTTGATAATTCAAGATACCCAGATGAGGCAAGCGAAAGAATGGACAAAGAGGTTATTGCTGACGAAGATTTTTTTCAAACACCATATGGATATACAATTCTCCAAATTTTGTATGCTTATTATAACTTCACAGACCTAAAAGCGCTTGGTGAAGAATATAATCAGCTTACAGAAATAAGAAGAAATATCAACAAGAAATTTCAAAAGAAGTGCCATATGCAATATGAATAACAATAAAAAATCAATCGAAGACTTAAAGGCAGAAATGATAGCCTATGATTATAAAATAGGCACTTCATGGGAGAATAATTTTTTCAAGAAAAAACATTATAAAAAATTTGATAGAGTGATGTTTTTCCATTATTTGGACTTGATACAGGAAATTAGAGACGCGGCACAAAGAAACGAGGAAGTATGAACAAAAAAGTAACAGTTGATTTTAAATTTGGCGGAAAAGAAGATTTTGATTGTGATGAATACTCTGTAGATGAGGACAGGGGAATCTTGGAAATAAAAGCTAACGGTGACGTTATAGGCATGGTGATGCTTGAAACAATCAAGTATTGGCGAGAAGAGACCAACAATGACAAGTAAAGAAATTGAGGACGATCCAGTATTTTATATAAAAGCAAGTGAAGACTAGGAGAAAATGTGCAAGAAAAGGGATTTCAAATAAGATACAGAAGTTTACAAAATAATGGATTTGGTAAGAATTTTGAAAAGGTAATATCCGATGCTTGCGACTACTACAGAAAAAAAGGCATAGCGGAAATTGCAAAAATAGATGAACCGTTTAGAGTTATACAACTATACAAGGGTGGAAAATTTAAGGGGCAATTTACAGCGAATGCTAACCCGGATTTTGAGGGAACTCTAAAAGGTGGTAGGTCTATATGCTTTGAAGCTAAATACACCACTACAGATAGATTAAAGCAAGACGTAGTAAGCGATAAGCAATGGGAAGTATTAGACCTTAAACACAAACTAGGAGGATTTGTAGGTGTTTGTGGAGGTATACAAAACAAATACTACTTCATACCATGGGAAGTGTGGATCAATATGAAAAGCCTATACGGAAGAAAATATGTAAAACAAGAAGACATAGGCGAATACGAAGTACCTTATAGGCACGGAATAATGTTTTTAGATTATAAAACCAATGGAAAATAGCATGAAATTATCAATCATCTATTATCCAAAAATGAAAAGACCACGGCTGCTAAAAAGGGAGCATGGAAAGTACGAACAGCACGCCCACTTTTACACGAAAAAAGAAGCCACTAAGTGTCGCATTTTAATAGATAAACAAATTTATCCTAGGGAAAAGAAATATCTAATTGCTATGAAAAGAATTTTGACCGAAGAAGAATATAAAAAATTAAACAAAAGACCTAGGTATTGTAACAAGTGCAATAAGTCTAGGAGAAAATAAGGGGACTAAATGACAGAAAATACAGATATAAGAGCTAGAAGGCTTGAAGAAATAATGAAACAGAGTCTAGACCTATACAAGAAAAAGAACGCTGACTATGGCAATAGCTTTGCTGAAGTTTACAAAGAGTTGGGATTTGAATCAGGACTAGTGCAGATCCTACACAAGGTAAATAGGATTAAAGGAATCCACAGCAAAGGAAAAGCTGAAGTGGAGAATGAATCCATTAGGGATAGCCTTGTAGACCTTGCTAACTATGCACTAATGACTGTTGTAGAAATGGAACTTGAAGAAAACAAAGAAGATGAACTGATTAAAAATATAAAAACTTTAGGTTTATATGCAAAGTCGGATAATAGAAAAATTAAAATAGGTACAAGTGACGGTTGTTGGGATATAGGAGAAATTAATAAAGCTAGTGAAAGTAATTTCAAGTTATTTGTCGGCTATTGGTTTCTAGAAAATAAGGAGGCAAAAGCCTTATGGGGCTATATCCTGGATTACATGATTAAGAATAAGGAATGACCTATGGATCATAAAAAACTATTAGAGAGACTAGGCGAAGAATTTCAAGCACGCGAAAACAACAAAGGATTTGAACTTTACGATACAAAACGCAACCTAATAGCAACCATAAAGGTAAAAGATGGGGATATAAATTACTCAATAAACAAAGGCTTTAACAAGCTAAGCAGAATGAAAAGAAGAAAAGTTTTGTATGAATTATATGGTTTTTGTCAAGAAGAAAAGGAAGTCGGGAGGGCCAGATGAGAAAGTGCAGAATTTATGACAAACAATTTAAAATCATAAGAGATGTTAAGTATATAGATTATCAAAACAAAGAAGTTATGTACTATACTGATGAAATTGAAGGAAACGAAAAGTGGTCCGACCTTGATATAGTGAGGGGCTTTGATGAAGTCAATATCATGTGGTCTACAGGTTTAAAAGATAAAAACGGTGTAGAGATATACGAAGGCGACATATTAGTTGACTATAACGGCCATGAGGCTGAATATAACGAAGTCAAGTGGAGCGACAAATATCTTACCTGGATGATAGAAGGTGATTTTGATATTGAGTTTTTAAGAGATTTTGCAAGACACATTTCACTCGAAGTAATAGGAAATATTTACGAGGATCAAGAATGACAGAAAAAACGTTTGAAGACTTAATAATATTTTTAATGTTTTCACTAGTAATGGCTTTTATATGGTTTGGAACGATACACCCAACAAAGAAATAACAAAATTAAAAGGAGTTAAACATATGAAATTAACTGAATTACAAGACATATTAGGCAAAGAAATAACAAAACTAACAAACAAAGAGGACTTGACAACATTCGATCTAGACAAGGCAAATGCTATTTCTAAAATGGCTTGCCAGATGATAAGCAATGCTAGCGTTATATTAAGGGCAAATAAGAGAAATGACAAAAACGACCTTATATAAAACTAAATTTGGCAAAGTATATAGACTAAATGATTTAGGTAAAACGCTAATTGATGAGAATTGGAAATGCAAGACCATAGATGAATTGGCAACTATAATTGATATATCCGAGGTAAGCGTAAAAAACTATATGAGAAAAAAGGGTTATGTAAAAAGACTTACAGGCAGAAAATATGAGGATTTCAAAGATAAGGTTGTAGAAACTTTAAGACCCTATGAGAGTAAATTGCAATTTGAAGAAATGCGAAAGGTACTTAACAATAAGCACAATATAAAATTGACAAAAGACCAGCTATTATCAATAGTTAAAGATTCTAAGATAGAGTCAATTTATGGCAAAGGTTATATAAGAGTGTTTGTAGATGGAGATAAAAACAACCTAGATTGGGATAATATAATTTTGTTAACTAAAGCTGAACATAAAGCCTTATCAAGGTTTGTGTCTATAAAATTAACTCATGGTGAACTTTTATTAGCAGCTATTGAACTAGCAAAGTTAAGAGTGGCAAAAATGAACATGAAAGAAGTTTATACAGCTACTAATCGAAAAACGGGTCAAGTGATAAAAGCTAATTCTCATACAAAAATCAGCAGAAAGCTGACAAAAAGAAACAGTCAATATAAAGATTGTAAAACTATAGGAGAAAATGGCGAAAGATATATAGGGGATTGGGTTGTGACTAGAGAGGTTATGACTCAATCAAGATAGAAATCACAGAGGATCAAGAATGAATGAATTAAGCTTAGATGAAGTAAAGGCAGATATAAAAACTAGGTCTACAGGTTTTCTACAAACGATTTTTAGGCTATTAGTTTTTAAAATTAACTTTAGTATCAACCAAGAACTTATCCATGAGATTTTATCAGAACTAGCAAGAAGAAATGGTATAGATCCAGAAAACAAGACAAGCACAGAATTATACAAGTTGGTATATGACGAAGAAAAGCGGGATTTTAGAAATAAGGTGACAAAATGATAGGATTACCACAAACAAAAAGAACCTTAAAATGGTTTGAGGAATATTTGAAGCATACAAACGAAAAATACTCAATAGAAAAAAATAAAAAGGAAAAATCATATACATTATATTTTCAAAGAGTTTGCGTTTATGGTAATAGAACCAATTACAAAAAAATTAAGATTGCTAAATTTTATAGGGATAAAAAAGATATAGAAATTTATAGCTACAACGGTGAAGATTTTGATTTATTTGTAAAAGGATTAAGTATGCTTAAATACTGGATAGACAGTGCAACACCAGAAGAAAGATTTAAAAAAGAAATAAGAAGTATGTACAAGCACAAGAACCACAAAACAGATTATGGAGAAGATTTATATCTTAACATAGCTAGTTTTATAGCAACAGGTGAACAATACCCTTGCTTAACTGCCATAGGTGATAGATTTGAGTGGTTGCAGAAAAACTTTACAGATGACGAAATTGACTTTTATAAAAGACTATTTCATATCAATTTATCAGAATTTGAAGAAATAAAAGAGGTTACTTATGCTTACTAAAGAGCTTACTAATAGATTAGAAGAGTTGAGATATAGCTGGAATACTTATAATTATGAAAACAACACTTATATAGAAATATACGATCCTTATGACGAAGACTACTATGATGAAGAAATAGCTACAGTATGTGTTAATAAACCATATATTTTTGATACCAACACCTATCTATTTGAGCAAATGGACGAAGAACACCAGAAGGAGTTACACGAACTACTTAGTAAGTATTCAAGCACGCCAGAAGACGAAAGGGAAGATCAAAATCAAAAACACACCTATAAGCACAAATACCTTAAGACAAAACACGGTAAAGATGCTTATTTAGCTATAAGCATGTTAGCTAGCAACAGAAAATATTATTCAGAGCTAGTAGACGAAGCAAAGAATACAGAAAATTATCAAGTTTTATTTACGAATGCAGAAATTGAGAAATACAGCAAGGAATTAGATATAGACCTTGATAACTATATCAAAGAGGAGGCGGAAGATGTTAGGAAGTGATTATTGCCCATATTGTGGCCATGAAATAGAACCAGATGAAGTAGTAGAGGTTTGTGACTTAGATGGTGATGCACAAGACGAATTAGTGGAATGCCCTAGTTGCGGGAAACATATAAGAGCTAATTTTGAAAAGGTACTTCATATGAGCCTTGTAAGCGAAGAATACTATCTAGAAAACTTGAAGCTCCAAAGACGAAATTATGAAAGAGAACTAAAAACTGAATACGGACAAGAATGTAAAGATTTTATTGAGTGTATGATCGAGAAAGTAGACAAGGAAATAGAAACGGCAAAACGAAATATCTCAGAGAATAAGGAAATGAAAGATGAAGACTACAAAGAGAAAAGAATTTATTAAGTTTTTAGTTAATTTGGGATTAGATGTAGAAACTGCAAGTAATTTCATTAAGTGTTATTACAAGGATAAGCCTTTATTTGCGGTTAGCGATGATAGACGATTTCAATCAGAAGTTACTGGATATTTAGAAAATCTTGATGGTGAACTGCCTTATAAGATTTATAGTGAGGTGAGGAAGTATGCTAGCCTTTATATTGAAGAAAGGACTAGCGAGTATGAAATTGAGGTTGAGAAAGAGGAAAAAACCCGGCCTAATTGGATGACCAGATGTCTTGGGGAAGCAGTTGAGGATTGATGATGGAAAAATAAAAAAGGGAGAACAAGAAATGATAAAAGAATTAGAAAAGAGAAATTTAACGTTGGAAAACTTTAAAGACTTAGTGGAAAAATCAGATAACAAGAAAGCTAAAAGATTGGATAAACAGAAATTGGTTTACCGTTGAAGAGCTCATATCTAAACAGATAAATAAAAGCTTGAACGGTGATTTTAATACAGATGATGAAGTAGATAGAGATAATTTAGCTGAATCAATAGCTAGTGAAATAAAAGACGGAATTATAAATGTAATAGATACTTATGAGGTTTAGACATGAAAGTAAAAGATTTAATCAGAGAACTATCTTTATATGACGGTGAAGAAGATGTTTTAGCTTATCTTTATGATGAAGATAGCGATATAGAGTATGAGTGCGATTTTAAAATAGATTATGAAATAGCCCCTTATTTGAATTTAGAAGAAATTAAGAGGTATTGAGTTATGAAAGTAAAAGATTTTTTAGAGTGGTTTTCTGATTTTGACCCTGAAAGTGAGTTGGAATTTGATTTGTTTGAGGAAAAAATCATTGGCTGGGGGGATTATGCAGAATGTCATACACCTTTAGATGCAACAGATGTGAATTATTTAGATGAAACCGATACTGTTTTTGTAACTTTGGTATGGGGAGATTAAATATGAAATTTAATTATGTTTTAGAGTACAAGGAAGATTGCACGTTAAAGATACCGACTACTAGAATATCTTTTTATAGAACCTACAAATGGAAACAGTTAGCAGTTGCAGAAAACAAAGAGGACCTAGAGCCTTATTTGATAGGACACGAGGAAACAAGAAGGATTGTAAAGAGATGAATATACAAGAAAAAACATTTGGATATTTTACACAGGAAGATTGGCTAGAAATAAAAGACCACATAAAAGAAGTTTTAAAAGAAGATATTTCAAATGTAATTAAAGAGGAATATTTGTTTGATACTGATTATATAAGGGATATAGAAAAAGACTACCTATATGAAGCGGCAAGAACGGTAATTAAAGACCTTCTAAATGAAAATGATATAGAGCTTAAGAAAGTTATCAAACAAGTTATAAGAGAGGAATTATCTAAGGGGCTTAGTGATGGATTTTAAAATCAAGCGCATGGATAACGGAATTTATTCCATAAAAACACATATTAAAGGGATAAACAAAGAAGAGTTTGAATGCTGCTTAAAAAAGCAATATGAACTTAGAAAATTGAGCAATGAAATTGCCAAAAATAACATAGGATATGGATTTAGAAAGGGAAAAATAAAATGATGTTTAAAGCAAAAATCCTAGATATAGATAAACTCATAAAAGATACTGACTTTGTAATAGAGGGCAAAGAAAAAGGATATATAGATGAGGATAACCATGTATATGGTTACTATGTAGACGGATATATTGTAGGACCAGTAGTAGATGTAGGAGACGATCACATAGACTTGGAGTATTGGTGCAAGGTAGACCCAGATACAGTAGTAGAAGTAGATAGCCCAGAATTTACCATAGAGGAATGGGGCACATATAGCATTAAAAAAACGGTAGAAGCTAGGAATGGACTTCATGCACAACTAGCGTATATACGTTGGAGGGACAAAAACCTGCCTAGAGAATTTACAAAAATAAAACTTGAAAGCATGAAAATAGAGGAAATAGAAAAATGAGATACTTATATGCTATGAGAATGAGACCTTTCAGCCCAGGAACTTACCCTAAGGACGGGTTTTTAAGTGTTAATATTAATAACGACCTAGATGATTGTGATTATTATGATTTGCTTGTTTATAGAAGAAAGCTAGATGATGAAGAGGTTTGGGAATGGGAATTTGAGTATATAGGAGCATTTAATGAGATATAAAGCACCATACGAGCTAACAAAGGATAAAGGAGACCAAGGTTGGGATATAAGGGCAAATATTGATACAGTCCTTAATCCGAGCCAAACAAAACTAATTGATACAGGCTTATACTTTGAATTTGAGGAATGTATATATGCTGACGTAAGAGCAAGGTCTAGCCTATCTAGTGAGGGTATACTTTGCCACACAGGTCTTGTAGATAGTGAATATAGGGGAGAAATTAAGGTGTGCTTAACCAATCTAAGTGGCGGTGTTTATCTAATAAGAAAAGGTGACAGGATAGCACAGTTAGTTTTTGGCAAGGAAATAGTAGTAGAACCTATAAAAGCAGATGAAATTGACACAGATACCAGCCGAGGGGATAAAGGCTTTGGATCAAGCGGGAAGGATTAGAAATGGGAAAAACTATATATTTAATCTCAATGCTAGATAAAATTGGAAAGATTTCTACTGTTTTTGCAGCTTTATTTACGACAATTCTATTTGTTGGGATAGTATTTTATACTGATGTTGCCACCGGATTAGGGACATATGAAGAAAAAATATTAGGAAGCTTTTTAAAAATAGTAGGCATACTATTAGGCATATCACTTATTGGATTAGTGTTAATACCTAACAAGGAAGAAATGTATATGATAGCCCTAACCAAGGATTATGAGGTTGAAGATGTATACAGCATGACAAAAGACGAAATAAAAGGCAATATTGATTATGTTTTCAAAAAGATTGAAGAATTGAAAAAACAATAAGAGGTTAAGAAAAATGATTATTGTAAAAGGAGATATAGGAATAGCAATTAATCCTATATGCTTAAAAATAATAAAAAGACAACCCCAAACTATATACATTTCTAATGAAAATATAAATGGATCTTATGAAGGTGTAGAAAATAATTATGGTTATTGCATACAAGCGGTATTTGAAAATTCAGATGCTGCAATACTAACAGAAAAAATAAACAGCTTCAACGAAGCTAAAGAAAAATTAGATGAATTGTACAACGATATATTTTTTGTGCAAGCATAGAAAGAGGAACAGGAAATATCAGAAACAGGAAAAGACAATTTAGATTACAACCCACACAATAATATGTTTGTGATTATGGGCGCTAGTAACCATTCAGAATTTGAAAGGGTGCAGCACGATTATTATGCTACTGATCCACAGGCGGTTGAAGAATTGCTGAAGGTAGAAAGCTTTGATAAAAATATCTTAGAGCCTTGTTGCGGTGAAGGGCACATATCAAAGGTACTAGAAAAACACGGCTACATGGTGGAATCAAGCGACTTAATAGACCGTAATTTTGGAACGGGGGGGGTAGATTACCTCACTATAAAGAGTTGGCATGGAGATATAATCACAAATCCACCATATAAGCACGCCAAGGAATTTGTGGAACACTCTATAAAAATAATTAAACCAGGGCAAAGAGTTGCCATGCTGCTTAAGATACAATTTTTAGAGAGTGTAAAGCGTAGAGAATTATTTGAAGAGAATCCACCTAAATACGTGTATGTATTTAGCAAGAGGGTGAATTGTGCTAGAAACGGAGATTTTAAAGGATTTCCAAGAAATAGTGCTATTTGCTACTGTTGGTATATATGGGAAAAAGGCTTTAAAGGTGAACCAGTTATTAGGTGGATATAGAAAGGAGAAATAAATGAAATTAAAAGTTAGATTTGAATATGAGTACGAAGTAGAAATAAGCGAAGACGAGAAAAAGAATGTAATTGAAAAGCTAGATGATGGCTATATCAAAGATTTAAAAAACGAACTTGACGATATGTTTTTAAGCGACGATGGAAGGTATGAAGACTCTAAGTTAAATTTTAAATATAAAGTTGAGGAATAAAGGAAAATCATGGTAAGAATATTAGAAAATAAAGTCTAATTAGTAAAAGAAAACCCATCATATGATGATGTTTTATCCAAAATAGAACAAGCAGCCAGATTATGTTATAGGTCTAAAAGAAGTGAGACTAGGGAAGGTAGGGAAAAGTTTTTAAAAAATCTTATAGATGTAGGACACGAATCCATAATCGAGCATGGCAGCCTATCTTTTCTTATTACCACAGATAGGGCTTGTGCCAATCAGATTGTAAGGCATAGGCTTGCTTCATATAGTCAAGAATCAACCAGGTATGTAGATTTAAGCGACTTTGATATAGTTCTAGACCAAACATATACGGAAGAAGAAAGAGAGCGTAAGAAAAGAGCATGCGGGTCTTTGGCACAGGTTTATAAGAAAATGGGAGGAGACAAAAAGTCCAACAGGGACAAGGCCAGGGGAGCATTGCCACAATGTACGGCAACTAGACTATATATGACAATGAATTTTAGAGAGTTAAGGCATTTCTTAAAATTAAGACTAGATAAAGCAGCCCACCAATCCATAAGAGAAATTGCTTATCAGATTTTAAAAATAATGAAAGAAGAATACCCGGTATTTGTCTTTGATTTTGATTTGGCAGATTATGGGGATATTTATAATCTAGAAATAAAGGAAGATATGCTAGCTGAAAATGACTAAAAAAGTGCAGAAAAAATTGCCGAATTAAGAAAAGCATGGAGGAATAGTGCAAGATTTTTATAAGAGCCTATGCAAGGAAATCTTAAGAAAGTACGTGCAAGTTAGGACAACTACAAAAGAGATAGACGAAAGAATCGAAGAGATAAACGGCCGCCTAACAAGCATAACTGTTAGGTATGGCGAAGAATCCGTCCAAGGCGGAGGCAGAAATTTAGATGATACTTACCTAGACAATATTGCAAAAAGGGCAATGCTTGAACATAACAATAGAATTAACAAGGCAATAGTTGAAATGGTGGAAAGTGCTTTAACATATCTAGATGATGATGAAAAAGATATAGTCATGACTCTTTATGCTTCAGGTCAAAGAGGGGCAGTATATGATCTGATGGAAGAATACCACTATGAAAAAACACAAATTTATACTATAGCAAATAGAGCCTTAAAGGTTTTAAGCTATAAAATGTTTGGGAACGCTTGAAAAACGGAAAAAGAGTGAACACATTAAGAGAAAATACAGGCTATAATAGTAGTGTATAGTAGTAACGGGCTGACAGTTGTACTCGGGTGAATATCTTTTACCATCTAGTTCTTCAGAAGCGTTTGACATAAAATTCTCCTAATTTATTCTATATACCAGCCCTTCTTACTACTAAAAAACATTGCCAGTCTCCTAAGTCTTGATTTTATCAAGGCTTTTTTTATTTATAAATTTGTGAAAAATAGCAAGGAAAGAGTTATGAAACATAAAGATTTTAGCCAAAATAATCATGATAATAAAATAAGTGATACCAAAAAATCAGAAAGTGACTTATATATAATTAAGACTAAAAAGCCTTACACAGTCAAGGACTATTTCCCAAACTATAGTTATGAGTATGAACATAAAGATATAGAACAAGAATCTAAAGCTATGATTGATGACTTGCATAACTTTATAGAAAATAATTCTGACCTTGCTATTTCTCAATATTCTAGCAAAGATGAAGAAGCAATCATTGAAGGATTTGGCAGGGCAATAGCCCTAGTCGAGTTATATATAAAGACAATTTACATAGAATAGGAGGTGTTTTGAAATTGCAAAGAAAAAAATAAATAGCAAGCAAAAGATACCTCCTAAAATCAAGCTTTTAATGGATAGTCCTTATATTGAAGAAGTCAATAGAATGATTGACTTGAAAAGCAGTATTAAGGATATTAGAGCGTACCTTGAAAAGCAAGGGTTTAGCATCTCAAATGACTATTTAAGCAAGTATAGGAAAATAAGAAAGTCCTATTCAGTAGAAGAAAATAACCTTGAAGACTTTATCAATAAGGCACCAGTTAAAAAACTTATAGAAGACCAGGAAAGAGAAATCCAATCAGGGTCGCAAGTCAATAAGCTAAAAAGTGATATGGAGTTTTTAGATATGGTTATCCAGTCAGGATCAGACCAGCTAAAAACCTTAATCAAAGAAAATGACTACTTAATTACTATTGACAATGTATTTAAGGCTATAGAATTAAAAGACAAGCTAACAGATGGAGCTTTGGCGGGACTAACACAATTTGGTATTAAAAACTTGCAGGAAATAACAGAAAAGAAATATATGCAGTTATTACAGTCAATGTTTAAGTATGTACCAGATAACGAGAAACAAAAGGTATTATCCGAGCTTGAAGTTGTAGAAGAAGATTACTACAAGGAAACAGATTATTACGAAGACTATTTAAGAAACGCAGGAAAGACCGAAAAAGAAATCCAGAAGAAATTAAAAGAGGTCGAGGAAGATGAAGATTAATTCAGCAAGCAAGCTTTTAAAAACTAAATACAGCCAAGATAAGCTAATTAATAATGCAGTCGATACTCTAATCACTAATTTTTTTCTTGATGTTGCAGATGGCACAGTAAGGGCAAAAAACGTAGAAGACCTAAACCGCTTGATTAATATAAGCTTATTATTAAAGAGTATGGATAACGGTAACGGAGATAATCAAGAATTATTGCTTGATACTCTAGGATTGACCGAAGATGATAGCCTTAAAGAATTATATAGTCGAATGCTAATCCGTATGAACAATTCTAATGATGAAGAAAATAGGCCGCCAGATGGATTATTCTAAAATCGAAGAGACCTTACAGTCGACTACAGATTTAAGAATTGACTTTAGGGAATATCAAATGACAAGCCTAAATGACAGATACCTTATATTAGAAATAAACGGTTATAAGGTTCTAGGATTCATAAGCCCTAATGAATTTATAGACCAAGAAACGGTCGAGAGATACTATGGAGAAGAAGCGAATTTTCTTAATTATTGCTATTACCCATACTTAAGAATTATAATAACAAATCCTAATGGTCTTGATGATAAGGAATATATTTTACACCTTAACGAGGCTAGCTTTACAAACGGTCTACAGGAAATAGACCTATATAAGGCAAGTGATACTATACAAAGTCTAGGCGGTATTCAACCATGGATAGCGTAAAGATTATAGACAATGTAAATTCTTTTAAGTCGAGCCGAAAGGCCAAGAAGAGCCTAGAAGATACAATTATAAGAAGTTTTCCGGCCTTATGGGCACTTAAGTATAAGCCTATAAAATCTAAGCCTATGACCTTTATATCAAATCATAATCCATTCGCACATAGACCGTGGCAAGAAGCGGTATTGAATGACAACCACCCTAACAAAGTTATTCAAAAAGCAAGACAGCTAGGTATGAGTGAACTTGCAACAGCCGAGGTTTTATGGTTTGCAGATACACATGACAATGTAAATATCATGTATACATTTCCTACCATGGCACAGATGGCGGACTTTTCCAGGACTAGGGTAAGTCCAGTTATAAAAGATAGTCCACACCTACAAAGACAAGTAGCAAAAGACCTTAATAACGTATCTAGTAAAAAAATTGGCACTTCTAATATTTTTATGAGGACGTCAGGCGACGGATCACAAGGTGAAGGTGCTGATATAGATATGTATTGTGCAGATGAGTATGACAGAATGAGGCTAGGAACTGAACTAGCTTTTAAAGAGTCTATGTCTTCATCTAAATATGGCCTTATGCGAAGATGGTCTACACCGACTTTACCAGGTATAGGAATAAATGAGTTATACGAAAAGTCAGACCAGCGAAGGTACTTATACAAGTGTAAACATTGTAATACATGGCAAGAGATCACAATGGATAATATTATCCAGGTTAAAGATGGTTTTAATCCTATTACAGAAGAAATCGAAAATGGCACTTATGAGTATAGGTGTATTAAGTGTAGAAAGCCTTTAGATAGGTGGCAGGTCGGTAAGTGGATTGCCAGGAGACCTGAAATTAAAGATACTAGAGGCTATTTTATATCACAGCTAAATGCACTTCATATATCAGCCGATTCTATTATGCGTAGGAAATTAGAATATCCTTTTAAACAGTTATTTTATAACTATGTATTAGGCGAACCTTATGCAAATAAAGGTTTGGAAATCCAAGAAAATGATGTTAAAACACATATTGTATCACCACACGAAGAAGTAAATAGGACAGATGAATTTATAGGCTATATAGCAGGTATAGATTGGGGCGAGCCTACATGGGTACTAGTTTTAGGAATTAGACCTAATATGACAATACAAGTTGTATGTATGCGAGAATTTAAGCGTTCTAATGTTATGCCGCTTATGGACGTAAAGCAAGTTATATCACTATTAAAACCATTTGAACCAGATTATATCATAGCAGATGCAGGATACGGCGCAGATAAGAATACAGAATTATTAAGAGCCTTTCAATATAGCGCTTATGCTTGTGCATGGACTACTACTACAGGACCTTATTCTCATATAAACTTTACAGACCATTGGAACGAAAAGACCAGGCTTGTAAAGGTAGATAAGACTTCTAAAATGCAAAGAACAATCCAGGCAGTAAAGCAAGGCTTTATTGGATTTTATTCTTATCAAGACGAGATGACACAGATACTTACAAAACATTTAATGAATGTACAAATCCTAGATAGGGACAAAGACGGTTATATTTATCAAGTAGCGACCAGAAAAGGTGCAGACCACTTAGCTTGTTGCTTAGCTTATGCACTCATAGGTGTTGATAAGTATACACAGTATGGATCTAAAATATCTAAAGGTTACCAGATGGATTTGGTAGAAATCTAAATATTATAAAGAATTTAAGACGGTTTTTGCCGTCTTTTTTGTGGCAAGATACCCAAGCGGTAAAGGGGACGGATTGCTAATCCGTTAGACCTTAAGAGGTGCGAGGGTTCGAATCCCTCTCTTGTCGCCAGAAAAACAAAAATAGGAGAATTAATTTATGTTAAGAGTTTTTGAAAGCTTTGCCGGTATAGGTACACAAAGAATGGGACTTGAAAGGGCAGGTATAGACCATGAAGTGGTAGGAATTTGCGAAATAGATAAGTTTGCTATTGACTCATACCAAGCTATACATGGAGAAACTAAAAATTATGGAGATATTAGCAAGATAGACCCTAAAGACTTACCAGATTTTGATTTATTTACATATTCTTTTCCTTGTCAAGATTTATCCATGGCCGGCAAACGAAAAGGATTTGATAAGGATAGTGGCACAAGAAGTAGCCTACTTTGGGAATGCGAAAGAATAATTGAAGCTAAAAGACCTAAATATTTACTTATGGAAAATGTTAAGGCTTTGACCTTTAAGAAGAATAAGGGGGGGGGTATCAGAAATGGCTTGATATACTCACTTCTCTAGGTTATACAAACTATTCAAAGGTACTTAATGCAAAAGACTATGGAATACCACAAAATAGAGAAAGGGTATTTTGTATATCAATCTTAGATGATACACAAGGATTTGAATTTCCAGAAAAGCAAGTACTGACCACTAGACTTAAAGATGTATTAGAGGATAAGGTTGATGAAAAATACTATCTATCTAATGACAGGATAAAACAATTAGTCGGTATTGTCAGAAATTGGGGAGTCAAGGGTAAAACAGTTTTTGACTCTTCAATTAATGATCCAAAAGAAAAGGAAGTAGCTAATTGTATCACTACAAGGCACAGGGGAGTTAGTAATAGAAAAAGCGAAGGGAATGTAGTAGTAGAACCAGAACTTATACAGACTCACAAACTATATCATGAAACAAGACCTAGACCATCTGAATTTAGAGTTTTTGACGATAAGGGGCTAAGTCCTACACTTACGTGCAATCATAAGCCTTGTATAACGGAGCAAGAAGAAAATAAGGCACTTACCATTAAAAACGGCAATAAAAAAGGTTACCTTGAAGCACATAGCGGAGATGGCATAGACCTTATCAATCCTAGATGTAATAATCGTAGGGGTAGAGTACAAAAAGAATCTTGCCAAACCTTAACTTGTAATAGTGATAGGGGAGTAGTTACAGACGATTTAAGAATCAGAAAACTTACCCCTTTAGAATATTGGCGACTTATGGGAATTGATGATGAGGATTTTTATAAGGCTAGAAAAGTAAATAGCGATAGTCAGTTATATAAACAGGCGGGTAATGCAATTGTAGTAGATGTATTAGCCGCTATTTTTATGCAGTTATTTAAGGCGAATAAAAAGAAATGATTAGTAAATGATTACATCTTAAAACTTGAAGTAAAAGTGATTATAGTATATAATCCTAGTAAGAGAAGCCACCTCTTAATCATCAAAAAAAGCCACAAAGCTTTCAAACTTTGTGATATGAGTGAATAACAATATTCCCACAAGGGTAACAAAAAAGCAGGAGAGTCAGTCCTGCTTTTTGCTTTTGTCTTTGTTTCTTCTTTCTTTCCATAACTCGAAAAGAATATTAGAAAACAAAGGTAATATGAGTGATGACATAATTGTCAACAATAATTCCCCCATCGGGCAACACCTCCTTTCTTCAAAGGGGCAGATTTATTATACCATAATATGAGAGAGTGTGTGAAAACTCTCTTTTTTAATGGAAAAACTTTAAAAAACTTAAAATAATACTTGACTTATGGTCGACCATAATGTATAATATAATTACAGTAAGATATTACTTACTGAATATGGCAAGAGAAAGGAGATAACAATGGATCAAATGGGAATGACTGACAAACAATTCAATGGTTTTCTAAGAATGTTATTGGATAGGCTTGAAGAAATAAAAAGCGAAGATAACGAAGAAGAGAAAACAAAAAGGCTAGAAAAAATAATCGAAGATTTGCAAAAAACACTTGAAGACTAAAAAAGACCTCTAAAAAGAGGTCAAACCAAAAAGTATAGGCTGGGCTTGCCACTAGCCTATGCTATTATTATATTTTAATGGCAAGAGAAAGGCAAGTTGTATGTGAGCAAAGATAAAAAGAAAATGGGTAGACCAGTTGAAGATGAACCAAAAACAGAAAAAATTGGGATAAGAATATCAAAGTTAGATTTAGAAAGATTAGAATTTTGTTCTGAAAAGCTAAATAAATCTAGAGCAAATGTTATAATAGACGGAATAAGAAGAACTTATAAAGAAATTAAAGACTAAAAAAATCCCCGTGGGCAAACACGGGGAAAAGTAGTGTAATAATCACACGTACAAGGATATTATACTACTTTTTAATTATATATAAAGGAGTATAAAGTGAATACAATACAAATAATCGATAGAAGCATAAAAGTTAAAGAATATCAAGGCCAAAGAGTTGTTACATTTAAAGATATAGATTATATTCACCAAAGACCAAAAGATACTGCAAGTAGAAATTTTAGAACAAACAAAAAACATTTTATAGAAGATGTTGATTATTTCAATTTAAGTGTTGATAAATGCAAAAACGACGAAATTCGTCGCTTTGGAATTGAGAGTCCTAGAGGTGGGTATATTTTCACCGAAAGCGGATACCTAATGCTAGTAAAATCTTTTACTGATGATCTAGCCTGGCAAGTACAAAGGCAACTTGTAAATTCATATTTTAGATTAAAAGAAGAAGCATATGAGCAACTAGAACTAGAACCCTACAAGCTAGAAAAGAAAACCTAAAAAAAATTTAAATTTATCCTTGACAATAAGGTACTAACGATATATAATTTTAAATGTGAGGTACTAATATGGAGAAAAGAAAATTAAGAATTATTTTTCACAAAGCAGGAAATGGAAGAGGAGCTAAATTAAATATGCCAATACCTTGGTTACGTGATTTAGGAATAGATGAAAATGAAAGAGAGGTGGAACTGATTTTAGATAAGAAAAACAAGGAAATTATAATTAGGAAAGATGACAAATAAAAACTCCTATACCTCACAAAAGAAATATAGGAGAAAATAGTATAATACTATTCGCAATAACATTGTACTATTTCTTCTAAATATTACAATTAGGAGAATAATATGTTTAAATCAATGATGTATCGTAGTAATCTAGTAGAAATAATAAATTTTAAAGATAAGATTTTATTCAATCCTTATGATGTTGGCAATTGTTTGGATATGAAAGAAGAAACAGTTCGTTACCATATAAGAAATTTTAATGAAAATCAAGTTATAAAAATCAAGAAATCAGATGTTGGTTTAACAAACAATTTGAATATTCCACCATCTGGACGTAGTTTTTTAACTGAAAGTGGTGTATATAAATTATCTTTTAAATCAAGAAAACCCGAAGCTGAAAAATTTACAGATTGGGTTACAGATGAAGTATTACCTAGCATAAGAAAGACTGGTAAATATGAGATAAAAGGCGAGCAACTAGAACTAGACCCATACAAGCTAGAAAAGAAAACCTACAAAGGTAAGCCTGTTTTGATTGTAAGAGATTTAGAGTATCTAACAGGACAAGCTAAGAATAACTTAAATTGGATCATAAAGACACAAGGTTTAGGTTTTTTGTTACAAGGTAGGTCTTTAGATGATTTTAAATATGAAAACAAATCTTTTTATAATATGAAATATAGTCTAAACATACTCTTTGAAGATGATGTATATAATTTGATAAAGAGATATGATGTTGATTCAGATAAGCTAGAAGATGTTGACAAGTATTTTGAAACTGATAGTAAGGAAAAATTTAACAAAGATGTAGACTTATATATTAGGCTTAGAGATTTGAAGAATCTTTATAGGTCTTTAGGGCTATATGAAATAAATAATGACCTAAGAAAGAAAATAACAAGAATAATATCAGAAGAACTTGTAAGGCTAGGAGTTTTAGATAAACCTAGAGATGATTTTAGTTTAGGTTCAGCCGAAGTTTGGAATATGGAAAGTGAAATAAGTAATCTTAGGTTGTCACTAAGCAAGGGAAAAGATTATACAAAAAACATATTAGAACTTGCAGCAGAATGTAACAATTAAATATAAAAAAATCAAGGATAGTCATTCAGGCTATCCTTTTTACGTATAAAAAACTAGGAGGTGTAATCCTATGGCAATAAAAATAAAAGGCTTTAAAAAGGCAAATAGAGAGCATAAATGCTTGTGCAAGGCTAGCAAAAACACGATAAATGAAGAATCAGCACAATATCCTTTAAGAGATACTTATTTAAGAGTGTTACAAACCGAAGCTAGTATTGTCTTTGATAAAGTTATGAAACAAGCGGTAGATGAAATATACCAAGTATTGACAAGTAACTAAAGGTTACTTGTTTATGAAGTGGTAGTTTAATCAGGCAGAATGTCGGTCTCCAAAACCGAAGATATAGGTTCAAATCCTATCCACTTTGCCAAAAAATATTATAAGGGAGGTTAAGCATGACCCCAAGGGATAAGTACAGGAGAGTTAAGGTTATACTTGACCGATACTTAAAAATAATTAATAAGATAGCTAGAGGTGGTAAGGTTGATCCAGCTTTAGCTAAAAAATTAGGCATACCCCAAGAATTACAACCTTTACTAGAAAGGGCGCATAAAAGGGGACAGTTAGAAGTTAAGTACGAAAACATGAACCTTAATCCAGAAGAGGTTGAAAGGCTTACAAGAGAGATAAGGCCAACTAATAACCCTATATTCAAACTTACAGAAGAGAGCGTAGAAGATGGTCTTAATTATCAATTAGATAAGTTTAGACAAAGGGTATCTAGTACTACTATTGATTATCTAAAAAAAGAATTTTCAGTTATAGATGATGTTTTTAAAGATGATAGGCCTAGAGACTCATGGCTTGCAAGCGAATTAAGAAAGATAACTAAAGATAGCAAGCAAGATTGGGATATGGTCGTAAAAACCGAGCTAATGAATAGCAAAAATGAGGGTATAGCCCAGGCTATTATAGATGGTTCTAGTCCATATTCTAATAAGGGTTTAGAAACAAAGGTGTTTAAAAGGCCTAGCCCTAATGCTTGTAAACATTGTAGGGATTTATATTTAGAAAAAGATGATAAGACGCCGAAAGTGTTTAGTTTATCAGAATTAATGGCTAATGGCACTAATTATGGCAAGAAGGTAGGAGAGTGGCAACCGGTTATAGGAGTTACCCACCCACATTGCCAATGTATGATTGAGGTACTACCAGATGGAGCAACATTTGATAAAGATGGCAGAATGATTTACGAAAGGAGGATTAATGACAGAAAAGCAGAGATATAAAGTCAATTTTTCTTCTAAGGGCGGTTCATTTAATGCGGACCAATTCGCACCCAGGATAGAAAGAAGTTACTACAATTATGATCCACCTATGCAGGATATGTTTGTAACTACCGACTTTAAAGAAAAAGATACAAAGCTATCATTTGATTTATTAAAACAAGTATCTACCAAGGTAGCACCTATAGCAGCGGT
The DNA here is from genome assembly GCF_963510915.1 of uncultured Anaerococcus sp. Taxonomy (GTDB): domain Bacteria; phylum Bacillota; class Clostridia; order Tissierellales; family Peptoniphilaceae; genus Anaerococcus. The sequence continues at coordinate 45,640 of NZ_CAUPHG010000001.1, forward strand.
GATAAGCACCAGGATAGACCAGGTAGGGGCTTTTACTTCTAGAAGTAAGTACTCTACTAATGGAGTTGGATTTAAGGTTAAATTAAGAGATTCAAGCATAGAGCCTAACGAAGAACAAGAAAAGACCATTGACAGGATTGAAAGATTTATCGAAAATTGCGGTAATAATGATAATCCTAATCGTGATAATTTTGATATATTTATTAGAAAAATATTAAGGGACTCATTAACTTATGACCAGGTAAATTTTGAACTTGAATATGATATAACAGGGGAATATATACAAGCCTTTGAAGCGGTAGACTCTACAACAATAAAGCCTACTTTAGAAGATTTTGAGATTGAAGAAGCAGCATTAGCAGATGATGTCGATACTAGAGAAGGTGAAGAGTTAGCCTATGTACAAGTTATAGATGGGCAGATTGTAGCAGGCTTTACAGCAGATGAAATGGCCTTTTCAGTAAGAAACCCTAGGACAGATGTATATAGTCAGCCTTATGGTCTATCAGAAATAGAGCTAATAGTTAGTCAAGTTACCTCTTACCTTGAAGCCGAAGAATACAATATGAGATTTTTCCAACAAGGAGGAATGACAAAGGGAATCCTTAATATCAAAAACGAAAAGGGAGGACCAGCCCAAGGTGACAGGCAGACCCTAGAATCCTTTAAAAGGCAATGGAGAACACAGGTAACAGGGCAAAAGGGAGCATGGAAGATACCAGTATTCACCTTGCCAGGGGAATTAGAGTTTATAAACATAGCCCAGTCCGGTGGTGAAATGGTATTTGAAAAGTGGATAAACTACTTAATCAATATTATTTGTGCTATATACAAGATAGATCCAGCAGAAATAAATTTCCCAAATAATGGTGGTGTAGGCGGTAAAGGTTCAAGCCTTTTTTCAGGCGATAAGGATAAGGTTGACCAGTCAAAAGCTAAAGGATTGTTACCACTCTTACAATACATTGAAAATATTATCAATAGATACATAATATCAAGATTTAATATAGATGATGAGTACGTTTTTGTATTTGATGGTCTAGATAATGAATCAGAATCAGAACAAGTAGACCTAGCAAAAAGAAAGACAGAATCTTACATGACTATTAACGAGGTGAGAGCAGATAAGGGCTTGCCAGAAATAGAAGGTGGAGATATTATAGCAAATCCTTATTATCTACAAGCTATGCAATTATCACCAGGTGGTGACAGTATGGGATTTGATTTTGATAGTTATGGAGATGATGAAGAAGATAATCAAGAAGAAAGCCCAGAAAATGGCGATACAGACCAAGGCGAAGAAGTAACAAGCGATGATTTATTTAGTAAGTCTTTAAAGCAAGTTAATTTAGAGCTTGAAAAAGAAAAAGTCAGTATTGATGATTTGAAAAAGTCTATATATAGGTCTAAGCTAACACAAGCACGTTAGAAACAATATCTAGCGTGTTTTTTTATGTCTAAAAAGGAGAAAAACAATGGATTCATATAAATTTCAAAAAGCGTGCAAAGAATGGCTAATAAAATACTACAAAGACCACTATAACAAAGTTATAGGAATCGAGGACGTATTTGTCGTGTGGTCTTGCAAAACTTTACAAAATAATAAAATTCTAATATCTACAACCATAGATGATGGTGTATATGTAGAAGTAACCTATAACGGAGATAAGAAAGAATCGTACTTTGATATTTACACAAAAGTTAGAAATGTTTTAGTGGAAAATCAAAAATTATTTAAGGATTAAAGGGGTGATAGAATGAAAATGAAAATAAAAGGCTTTAAAAGCCTTATAAAGGCGGTTAGGAATAGGGCACACCTAGTTCCTGTTATGACACTTATAAACGGTAAATTTAAAACTTACTATGGTAAAAGATATGTATCGCCAGGCGAAGCTATGGAGACAGCAAAAGAGGATTTTAAAATAAATCCATATCAAGAGGCAATCTTTGAATCAAAAGATGGAAAAAAGAAAAATATATCCGAAAAAGAAGTCCTAGAAATGTATGATGCGGCGGGCAAGCCAGGAGTCTTACAAGACTTCATCAAGAAAAACTTTAAAAGACCTAAAGTTAAAGCTAGCACTAAAGATAATGGGCAGTTGTCGTTTGATAATATGATGCAAGATAGCAAGCCTACAGAAAATGCAAAAATCAAGGATAATAAGCAAGAGACGCAAGTTGATGACAAAGAGACTCAAAGAAAAGAAAGAAAACTAAACTTTTACCGCAAAAAGTACAGTAATGGAAGTCTTGAGATTGATGTGGAAAATATGGGAAATGTGCTTGATTCCAATGGCGTTCCCGCTGAAAAAGAGTCAGATATAAGGAAAGGTTTAATTTTCCAATTCAACACTGAAATAAACTATATGAAAAATAATGCTCCTTTTAGTGATATAAATTCCTTTGATACGATTAAAAAAGACTATGAAAGACATAAGGTGCTAAGAGAAGCGCTTACCTCAAAAGACAGGATAGGACCTCTTATGTATCGTGGCACGGACAAGATAGATTATTGGCAAAAGGCAGTAGAGGTTGGGGTTTTCAACTTAAACCAATTATATGATTTTGACAATGATTATAAAAACGGAAAATATGACAAGTATGATGCAGCTCTTGACTATATACCTAGAATGTTATGCCAACAAGGCGCTAATGTATGGGGTAGATATGATATGAAGAGACTATACTTTAATGCGGCCGGAGATAGTGTTGCTGATAGAATAGCAAGTGAACAAAATATGGAAAAAGATAGCGAAGATTATGATGCCTTGAAATTCTATACTAGCAGTATGTACTTAGACCTTAACAAAGATAAGCTTTATATTGAAAAAGATGGTGCTAATAATAAATACCTAGACGGATCAACACGTGAAAAAATATTATCATATGCTAGAGAAAAAATAAATGAATTGGAATCGCAAAAAACAGGTGATGAAAACAAGCCATCTAAAGATTCTATAATGACTATAGAGCAAGAAAAAATGTTAATTAGGAGATTAAAAGCACGTAGAATGCAGGATAATCCATTCAAAATAAAGGCAGATGAATGGGAAATGATTAAACTAACGGACACAAGAGGTGTTACTATAAATGGAGTTGAAATCAAGGGTAAGCGCGCTTACAACATAGAACGAACACTTCAAAATATTGATTTTGATTTGAACACTGGCAAGGTATCAAGTTTTGATGGAGCCGATAAAGAAATATTATCCATGGCGCAAGATGCTATTGATAAGGTTGTATCAGATATAAAAGCCGAAACACAAGGCAGTGAACCAGACCTTAACGCACTAGCTGAACAAAACCAAGCCCTAGAGGAAAAAAGAGCCAAGCAAAGATTAAGAGAAAATTCAAAAGAATATATTGAAGAAAACAGAAAAAGAACCACACTTGACGACTTAAATGCTAGAGATAGATTTGGTACTAAAAAAATAGAGAGCAAAGGTGAATATAAGCAAGTATCCAACATTAATGAGTTGATAGATAAAGCAAAGGCGATTAAAGACTACCATGTAGATGTTAAGGGTAGAGCTATTTTAGATATGCTAGGTGTAAATTTACCTATGTATTCAAAGAGAAATGGCAAACCATTTTCAGGAAAAAACTTAGGTTACTGTAGGTCAAATATAAATGACGAAACAGGCGAAGTTATTCCATATGAAATAGGAATAGTTGCAGAAACAGGAAATTCAACAGAAGAGACAGGAGCGATTATTCATGAAGCTATGCACGCAAGGATAAAGGGCATAAGCCAAAATATCTTAAATAAATGCTTGATAAAAGGCGGATTATTAGAAAAAGAAGTTCAGCATAACGTTGAAGAAAGCTTGGTTGAAATGGCAGGATTTTCTTTAGCGAAAACAATTCATGGAAGTGACAATTATAAGGAAATAATGGCCTACCCAGAAGAAATAGCCTTAACCTTGCCTAGAATTTGGGGTGTTGAAGAATTTAAAAATGCAAGAAAAACAGGTATAAATGGCATAGGAAAAGAAATATACAATCAAATAATGTCAGGCAACAAAGAGTTTATAGACAAAATTGCCAACACCTATGTATCAGATGAGGCAAAAGACAAAGCAAACAAAAGAACAGCAGCTATTGAAAAAACTATGCTAGATAGAACAGATAAATTAGAAGCAATAACCGGCGGCAACGAAAAATCGCCAATAGGAAACTTAGTCGAGGAATTAAAACGTGGTACAATTTCACTAGAAGTAGCACTTAACAGTAGTAAATATGGAGCAATAGCCGCAGTACTGATAACTAAATTCTTAGAAGATGAAGACCTAGACGGCATCGACGCTTTGATTGGATCATTATAGGAGGATACGAATGGCAAAAGTTATTAATTCTTTAGAAGAAATGAAAAACGAAATTTTAAAAGAAGTAGATGGACAAGAAAACTTTAGAGAGGTATCAACAGTTTTAAACATTATGTTATCAGATGATATGTTAGATGGAGTAAATAAAGCACAAAATTGTTACGACCACCTAGTAGAACTAGGCGAACAAAAACTTGCAGATAAATATATCAAACCCTTAATTTAAAACAATAAAAATCAAATACAAACTTTTAAAAGGCACTTATGAGAAATCATAGGTGCTTTTTTATTGCATATCTTTATATAAAAGGGTGGGAGGTAGGGAGTAAGTACTTTGAGAAAGGAGGATAAGATTGTGAGGGATATGCAGATTTATGTACCTTTAGTAGACCTTATAAAAAGTGAAGAATCAAAAAGCTTTAATTCTAAAAAAGGAATCATAGGCAAAATTAAGGGCTTAGCTAGTACACCAGACCTTGACTATCAAGGTGAAAAAGTTGTGCAAAAAGGCCTTGATATTTCATCATTTTTAGAAAAGGGATTTTTAAACTTGGATCATGACAACTCTAGGATTGTTGGTTATCCAGATAAGAATAATACGAAAATCACAAAAGACGGTCTATACCTAGAAGGGTACTTGCTAGACAACGCAGATGGCAGAAGATTTTGGGAAACCGCTATAGCCCTACAGAAGTCCGGGACTTCTAGAAGATTAGGTTTTTCTATTGAAGGACAAATTCTCAAAGAAGACGAAAAGGGCCAAATACTTAAGGCAAGAGTAACAAATGTGGCAGTAACAAGCACACCTTGTAATGCTAATGCTACATGGAATGCGGTAGTCAAATCAATGACGGCTTGCACTACAAGCGATACAGCCCTACTTAAAGAAAGTCTAGAAAATGGAAAAATCTACTATCAAAAAGCCCTAGACGGTGACAGGGAAGTATTAGATACACTTAAAACCTTTAAAAACAAGCTTAATAAGAGCGAAAACGAAGACGATATAAAACTATATCTCATGATGTTTAAAGGCATATACGGCCCCGAAATGGAAGATAAAGTACACCAAATAATCAACTTTAAGGAGTGAAAATGGACGAAACAAAGAAAATAGGAATTGATGAAAAACTCAATCGACTACTTAAAAATGTAACAGACGACTACTTTGCAAAAGATGAAGTAGACGATGATGAAGATTATATCAGCGAAGATGAAGTCGCAGGCACAAATGATGACGAAATAACTTATGATTTTTCAACAACCGAACCCGAAGAGGAAGTCGAAGGCGACGAGGAAATCGAAGAAGATAATGAACTAGAAAAGGCAGAAGAAGATGAAATTGCCGAAGAAGAGGAAGCAGAACCAGAGGCCGAGGAAGAATCAGAAGCCGAAGAAGAACAAGTCGAGGAAGAAGACGAAGATGTAGAGGAAGTCGAATATGACGACCTACTAGAAAGAGTCAGAGAGGATTTAGGCCTTGATGAAATCAATGGCAGGCTTGACGACCTAACAGCCAACCTAAGCAAGGTTGTAGACTTACTAGAAATCAATGCTGACAATTCAAATGAAGTAGTAGAAAAGAACAAAGAACTTGAAAAGTCAATCAACCTACTAACTAAGAAATTAAAAAAGTCTGAAAATATCAGAAAGTCAGTACAAAACGCAAAAGTTTTTAATAAATACGAGGAAGAAAAGAAAACCTACAAAGACTTATCAAAGTCACAAAGGGCAGAAATCCTAACAAGTGAACTTTTAGCAGGCAATAAATTTGTAACAGCTACTGATGTAAGTAAGGCAGAACAAGGTGCACAACTATCTAATAAGTGCATAGCAATAATCGAAAAACATTTATAATTTTAAAATTAGAAAGGAAATAAAAATATGGCTTTTAGCGCACTAACACAAACACAAATTCAAGACCTTTATAAGGCACTAACTACTAATGACTTTGCACAAATTAACCCAGGGGCAGAAGGCGGAGCCGCCATTATTCCTCAATCACTAGAAAATACACTTAAAACACTAACTTATACCGAACAACATTTAAAACTATTTAGAGATATTCCAAAATCAAAAGCATTCTCAAACGTTGAAGAATTTAACGTTGTAGACTCTTATGGTGAAGATATACCAGGATTCCAACCAGAAGGTATTGCAGGACTTGATACTACATCTAACTACAAAAGACAACTTGCAAAAGTTAAGTGCTTGAATGTAACTAGAGCAGTAACAGACCTAATGAGACTAGTAAATACTGTATCAGAACCAGAAGCCCTAGAAACTAAAAACGGTATGAAATATATACTAGGTCAAGCAGAAAGCGCACTTTTCTATGGTGACTCTAGTCTAGCACCAGCAGGTGAAGAAGGTCTACAATGGGACGGTGTATTTAAACAAGCAGCAAAAGAAAATATTGTCGACTTAAGAGGTAAACACCTAGAAGATACCCACCTTAATGACGCAGCAACAGCAATTCTAGATAACTATGGAACACCAACCAAAGCTTACCTACCAATGAATGTTGCACAAAAATTCTCTGAACAATACTATCCAAACCAAAGGGCACTAATGAGTGTTGAAAGCGGAGAAATGGTAGCAGGAACTACTGTAACTAAATTTAATACCCTAGGTGGTACAATCGACCTAACACCAGATGTATTCCTAAGAAGAGGCTTGAAGGCGCTTAATACTAACGAGGGAGCATTTGGTCAAGAACCACCAACAGCCCCAACAGTAACAGCAGCAGTTGGCGAAGAAGACCCTAAAAACCCAGCTAAATTTGGCAAAGGTGGCACATTTAAGTATGCAGTAGTTGCATATTCACACAAGGGTAAATCAGTAGCAGTAGAAGCAGGTACACCAGTTGTTGTAGCTGAAGGTGACGCTAAGAAAGGTGTTAAGCTAACAATCAAAAACTCTGATACACAAATCCATGAACCAGAATACTTTGTAATTTATAGAACTGAAGACAATGGATCTCAATTCTATGAAATTGGCAGAGTTGGTGCTAAGTCTAGAGATAAATCAGCAGTAACTGAATTTATCGATAGAAACGAAACTTTACCAAACACAGGTGAAGCAATTATCGGTCAATTTGATGAATCAGCAATCACCTTTAGACAATTACTACCAGCCTTTAAACTACCATATGCAATGACAGGTCCAGTAAGAAGATTTGGTATCTTCCTTTACGGTACACCAATCATCTATGCACCAAAGAGATTTGTAACTATTAAAAATATTAAGATTGACTAGGCTTTTAGCCTAGTTTTTCTTTAAGGAGAAAATCATGCTAATTAAAAACTTAAATCTAGCTAATTGTAAAATTGTTATAGGCGAGTCAGAGCCTATAAAGTTTGATGAAAACGGCAAGGCTGAAATCGCCCCAGAATTAGGTCAAGAGCTTTTAAAACTTAAAGGCTATGAATTAGTCGAGGAAAAGATAAAAAGCGAAACAGGGGCAGATAATAAAGAAAAAGAGCCAAAAGAAACTACACTAGCAACAGGAACTGTTGAAGTAGAAGAAATGAAAGTAGGCGAACCTAGAAAAGAATTTAAAGTAGGCGAAGCTACAGAAATTAAAGACGGTGAAGAAGTCTTCCAAGAAGACCTATTACCAAACTATGAATCCTTATCAAACAAAGAACTAAAAGACCTTATCAATGAAAAAGGAGAAAAAGTACCAAACGGAGCAACCAAGGCAGACCTTATAGAAATCCTAAATAACCTTGAAAAATAGCAAAGGAAAGGAGAGGGTATGAGAAAATACTATGACAATATGTATGAAGAAGAGAATCCCTCTTCTAGTGATAAAAATAAAAAAACTGATGAAAAGTTTGTGCTTCCAGAAGATCCAGAAGCTGAAAAGCGTATCAAAATTAATGGCCTAACCACAGATGACTTAATAGATAATCACTTTCAGGGTATAGACCTTATGACTTATGATGGTACACCTTTTTCTAGAACATTTTTAGTATCAAGTCTTAATTCAGCAATAGACAGGGCTGAACAGGTTTTTGATATTTGTATAACACCTAGAGAAATCAAAGAAGAATTACACGACTTTGAAGGCAACAGCTTGTTTGATTCTTACCAGTACACACCACTTTTCAAAAGGCCAGTAAGGGAAATTGAGTCTATAACCTACAAGATGGGAAATAGGCAAATTTTACAAGTCCCTAAAGAATGGATTCAGCTTGACAAGAGGGTAGGAGATGTAACAATTTTCCCTATAACAGGATCAGTAAATTATATCAACCCAGCCCTAGGAGTTGCAGTCCCTTATTTTATGACAAGGTCCTATATGCCAATGGCGGTATCAGTAAACTATAAGGCAGGTATGGAAAAAGACGAAATACCTCATAATTTGCTAGATTGGATATTTAAGTATGCAGCTATAACAATCTTTGAGGTATGGGGAGACCAAATCATAGGTGCAGGTATTGCTTCAGCTTCAGTTTCTCTTGACGGATTAAGCCAGTCCATAGGAACAACCCAGTCAGCTATGTATGGTGGAGCTAGTGCACGTATTCTAGAATACAGAAAAGACTTAGAGGAATTAACACCTATTATTAGGAAATATTTTGCTAGGTTTGATTCTGTTGTACTTTAGGAGGCAGTTATGGCAGCAGGGGTAAGTTTTAATCCTATAAATTTTGATGAATTAATCGAAAGTCACGGCTATAACGTTTCTTGGTATCAATCCATAGTTTGCGAGTGCATGAGCGAAGGCCAGCCTAGTCCACATTGCCCTTATTGTAAAGGTGAAGGCTATAGGTATATACGAAGAAAAGAAATAAAAGTAGTAGCAACTAGCTTTAATGGTAATCAAGTTTTTAAGCTTGAAGGTATATCCGAGCCAGGCACAGTTTATGTTACACCAGAAAGAGATGTAATTATGTCTTATCATGACAAGTTAGATTTTTTTGAGATTGACTGTAGGTATTCCCAAGTGGTAACAGTCAAAGGAAATAGGACGTCTAGCACTTATAGGCCTATAAAACAAGTGGTTTTTGTCATGGTAGGAAACTATATCTATGATGAGAAAGTAGACTTTGTTATAAGCAAAGATAGACACCACTTAGAGTGGATAGACTCAAAGACTAAGCCAGTAGATGGATCAAAGATAAGTATTTTATACTTAACTAGTCCAGAATACATGATTAAGGATATGAGCCACGAGCTAAGGTCAGTAAATACCAGAAAGGGACACGTTAGTCCACAAAGTGAAATCATGCCAAAACAGTATCTAGCAACCAGAGTAAATTTTGCTTATGGAAATACCGTAAACGCAAAAAGAGAGTATGAACCTAGCGTAGAAGAGAAGGGAAGTTTTTCTTATGACTGATAAAATAGGAGATGCTATTGATAAAATAGCTAGTGACACAGTAAAAGCGACTTTATCCTATGCTAGAAGCGAGCTTATTTATGAAGCCCACACAAAATTACAATCTACAAGTATAGATTATAAGCAAGCTATATCCGGTGTAATTATGGACGGACCACTACAAGGCCACGTCCAACTAGATGGGAAATTCCCGGCTATGCTAGAAAAGGGATTTGGTCAGTTTAATGAAAAAAGAGGATTTGCCAAGTCACCTAAAAAGAAAAAGATAACTAGACGTATAGACGGAAGAAATGAGCCGGGATGGTTTTTAACCATACCATTTAGGCACAAAACAAGCGGCAAGGGGTCTTTACCTACCAAAATATTAAAAGCCGCTAAGGGCTTAAATTATGGTGAATATCTAAATGAAATTCTAGTAAGGGAATTAGGCTATAGTCCGCAAAGGTCTAAGGCTGGCTACAAATGGAAGAACTCTAAATATGACTACATGATTAGGACAGTCAAGACCTATAAGTCAGAAACTAAAAGGGGCCAATACCTAACCTTTAGAAGGGTATCGGATATGTCAGATCCTAAAAGTTGGCAACACCCAGGCTTTAAGGGTATTAAGGCTTTTCCAAAGGTAAGCCAAAAGGTCGAAAAATTTGCTTATGATTATTTGGAGGCTAACTTATGATCCAGCTTATAGACTTATTTGTAAAAAACAAAATAAACAAGGTTTTAAATTACTTATCTAAAAATGTTGAATTGATAGATAAGTTTTTTTTATATGCAGACGAAGATACAAACAGAGATGTAAAAACATTTATAAAAGACTTCAAAATCAATGTAAGGTCAAGCTATCCTAGAGAAGAACTTTATCTACCGTCAATAATAGTCCTAGTCGAAAACGAACAGGAAGTAAACTATGGACTAGGAAGCGGCATAGATGAAAACTATGTAGGTTTAGGTGAAAACTACCTAGATTGGCCTAAAGGGAAAAAACACCCAATACAAGAAAACATACAAATGCACACCAGCATAAGGTGCGAAGTTTGGAGTGATAATGCAGTTATCACTTCTTTTTTGTATGCAATAACCAAATATTGCTTGTTAGCAACTAGAAAAGAGTTTGAAGAAGAAAACATAATCCTATCTAGTCTAAGCGGTGGAGACCTAGAGCCTATACCAGATTTTATAAACTTTTTTGTATATCGTAGGGCTTTAAATCTAGAGTGTGAATATACTTCAAGCTATTACAGGCTAGGCGAATATGCAGGCAAGATGGACTCACAATTTAATCTAGGAACAAGCCTAGACAAGATTGATATTGAAGCGAAAGGAGTTGTCAATGACAGAAAAGCAAACGGCGACCAAAACTAAGAAAGACACAGCAAAAGAGCCAGAAAAAAGTGGAAGATTAGTATCTTTTACAGAATATTTTCTAGGCAAGAATGTAAGAAGCGAAACAAAGGCAGCCATTAAAATTAGAATCGGAAACGACTTGTATAAGAGCAAGGAAGAATGGGATTTGATTTTAAAGGAAGCTACAGAGTAGAAAGGGGTAAAAATGGCATTTAAAAAAGGCTATCATTTTCACAATATAAGATACAGAAAGCCAGGTGTATATTCAAATGTTGTTAGCGACATGAGAATATATAAGGCAAATGGAGCAAAAAACATAGCCCTCATAGGTACTTCTAAAGGTGGAGTACCAGGAGAAATAACAATCATAGAAGACCCGGAAGATGCGCAAAAAATCTTAAAGGGTGGAAATCTTTTAGACGCAGCACTAAAAGCTTACGATCCGGTTATAGAAACTAAAGACGGTGTAAACTTAGGCGGGGCAGACCAAATATTCTGTATTAGGTCTAATAGCGCCACAAAGTCAACAGGTAATGTTTTTCAAACCAAAGAAGTACCAGCTAAAGTTGGCAAGGTTATAGCAACCCAGCTAGCTAATTCAACAGGCAAGCTAACAGTTAGTGGAGAATATACAGGCAAAGAAAACAAGACTTACAAGATAGAGATAACCTCTACAGGTCTTAAAGACTTATCCGAGGCAACATATGTATTTTCTTTAGCTTCAGACGAAGATTCAGTAAGTGAAGAATTAGAACTTAAAAATACCGCAAATGCTACCAATAAAGAATTGGGAGATGGCATAAAGATAAGTTTTGCTGAAGGCAAGTACAACCAAGGTGACACTTTCTTGATACCATGTACAGCACCAGTAAGTGAATCAGAATTTGTTTATACAATTACCTCAAAAGATAATGGCGAAG
>NZ_CAUPHG010000002.1:0-36723 GCF_963510915.1 uncultured Anaerococcus sp.
AATCAACCCACATGCTTTATATAAATGGGTCTATGTTTGCTAGGTTTTCTAAAGATACAGGCCTTGATTATGAAGATTTATTAACTTGGGATGGATTTTTTGATGCGGCTGAGAAATTTTATGACTGGTCAGATGGCAAGGCTTTTTGTGCCATGGACTACATTTTAAGGGAAATTGAACTGGCCAATCTTTCAACAAATCCAAATGCCAAACTCCATAACGACCATGGTTGGTATGATAAAAATAACATGGAATTTAAAAAGGAATTTGATAAATTTATGACCTCCTTGGTAAAGGGCCATATCATTGTGTCAGATCTTTATGCCAATACCCAGATGATGACAGGAGAGGTCCCGGCAGGAATCAGTTCATCTGCTGCTGTTTTGTATTATAACGATATTGTAACCTATCCAGATAATACATCTGAGGATATGGACCTTAAGGTCTTGCCTTTGCCAGTAAATAAAAATGAAAATAAATTTGACACCCTAGCAGGGACAGGACTTTGTGCCTATAAGACAAGTGAGGATAAGTCTAAGGCTTGTGCTATATTTACTAAGTGGCTTACAGAAAGCGAAAGAAACCTAGATTTTGCTACACAAACTGGCTACATGCCAGTAAAATCTGATTATTATAAAAAAATCTCATCTATGAATTTTGAAAATAAGGACTATAAAGAACTTTATAATAGCCTTTCAAAGATGCAAGATGATTATAAATTTATAGGTGAATCTTATGATTATAATAAGGTGTTAAATTTTTATGATTGGCTTAGGGCTAATCAAAAATCCTTTGAAGAAAGATATAAAAGTGGCGAAGATGTTAATAGTCTGATAAAAGAATGCTGGGAAAAGCTGATAGGATAATTTTAGGAGCAGCCCTTGTTTGATATAAATAAGAAATATCAAAAAAATTCAATGTATAGAAAGCTTTTTATCTATATGATTATTTTTGCTGGGCTTTTGCTATTTTTCATAGTTTTGGCTTTGGTTTTATTTGACCAATACAAAAATGTCAGAAAAGATTATGTAAAGAGCCTTGATATCCAAGTATCTATGCTGGATAAGGAAATAAAGGGTTATTTTGATAAGTCAGCTATTTCTGCCATGCACTTATCCCAAGATACAAGTGACATCCTAGAAGAGATTTTGGATGAGGAAAAAATTTCTTTTGAAGATTTAAGAGATAATCAAAAACTCCTTAGTAAAATACAGGATAGGATATTCGAGAACCTGAAAAGCTCCATGTTTTACGCAGATACATCAGGAGCCTTTGTCTTGTTCAATACTACTGTTAATTCTAAAAATAAGGGGGCAAAAGATTCTAGGTCTGGTTTGTATTTAAAACTTGATTCTAGGAGCTTGAAGGAATCGTCTGTTACTGTATATAGGGGAGATGCAGAGGTGGCTAAAAAACACTCGGCAATGCCCCATAGGAAGTGGAAGTTAGAATATGATTTAGCAAATCTACCTGCCTACGTTCTCCTTGCTAAAAATGTAAATAAGTCTATTTATGATTCTTATAGGATGACCAAAGTATTTACCCTACCTGGAACAAGTGAAAAGGTCATGTTAATAAGCCTTCCTATTGTGAGTAGGGATGGCAAGCTTTATGGAGTCTGTGGCTTTGAAGTAGAAGAAATGTATTTTAAGGAAAAAATTGCCCAACCATCCAAGATGAAGAGGTTAAGTTCTGTATTTTTGCCAGTAGCAGATAGTAAAATAGATACCGAAAAGGCCCTTAGCAGCGGGACCCAGGAGGGATATTATTTTCTTCCAGATGATATTTTAGAAATTAAAGATCATGGTAGGGACTTAAAGGAGTTTGTAGGCTCAAAATCCAAATACATAGGTTTATTGAGAGAAGTTTCCCTAATAGAAAACGGGGATGAGTCCTTAATTATTTCTATGATTCCTCTTGATGAATATAATAGGGATATTTTTAAAAATATATCCAATATTGCAATTTCTGTTGTCTTATTTTTATTTTTTGCCATAGTCATTAGCTGGAATTTTACTAGAAGGTACATAAGCCCAATTACAGATGGACTTTCCCTAATAGAAAACCAGGAGAAAATCTTAGACGAAGACTACAGGCAAGATATTTTAGACTCTGGTTTTTACGAGATAAATAAGTTTTTGGAAAATGTTAGGGAGAAAATTAAAGATAGGTCTATCAAGGGGCTACCTCCTTATCTAGAATACAAGTTCGAGAAATTTATTGAAGCAACTTCAAGCCTAACTCCCGCTGAGTTAAATGTTTTAGTTCTTTTGATAAAGGGTTATGACGTAGGCCAACTCCCTGAAATACTCTACATTAGCAAGAGCACTGCCAAACACCACATTTTGAAAATTTATAAAAAACTTAATGTATCATCTAGGGGTGAATTACTTCTTTACCTTGACCTTATTAAGGGCTGTGGAATGGTTGATCAGATAATAGGAAATGTTAATGAAGAAAATGACCAGGTCAATGAAAAAATAGAATAAAAGAAAGTTATAAACCACTTCCTTATTTTAGTAATTATGCTAGCAATAGGGAGGTGCTTTTTTATAGTTTTTTTTATATAGACCAAAGGTCTATCTTTGTAAATTTAGCCAAAGATTGACCTCTGGTCTATTTATTTTATTAATTTAATGTGATTTAATAAAACTAAGAATAAGGGTAAAAAAATATTTTACTTAAATCCAAGATAAAAATTAGGAGGTAAATATGGGATTTATAAAAGCATTTACAGGAGCACTCGGAGGAAGTTTTGCAGACCAATGGCTAGATTTTTACAAACCTATGCCAGGAATTTCTGCTACAGCAGGAATTTTTCCAGCAGTAAGCCAAGGAACTAATCAAGGAAGAGGCTCAAACACCAGTTCAAGTGAAAATATTATTTCTAATGGGTCTAAGATAATCGTGCCAGAAGGCACAGCTCTCATTACCATCGAAAATGGGATGATTACTGGCATAGTTGCAGAAGCCGGTGGATTTATATATTCAAGTGACGAAACAAATTCTCAGTCAATTTTCGTAGGTGATGGAGTCATGGGTTCGCTAATTCAGTCAACTTGGGAAAAGATTAAGTTTGGCGGCCAACCAGGAGCTGAACAACTTGCTTTCTATGTCAACCTAAAAGAAATTCCAAACAATCGCTTTGGCACCCAAAGTGATATCTATTGGGATGATGCCTATTTTGGAACCCAAGTAGGGGCTGTAACCAGGGGAACTTACACAATAAAGATTGTTGATCCCCTATTATTTGTCAAAAATTTCCTTCCTCAAAAATACTTAATTGCGGATGCACCTATTTTTGACTTTGGTGATATGGATAATGAGATAGGTGAACAACTCTTTAACGAAGTTGTAGGCAGTCTATCCGCGGCTTTTTCTAATTATACAAATGACCCTTCAAGGGGAAATAGGATGAGCAAAATCCAGGGTGATCAAATTGGTTTTGCTAAGTCCCTAACCAAGGCTGTTGAGGATGCCTACCAATGGAAGACAGATAGGGGACTTGAAATTATAAAAACAGCAATCCTTGCTATCGAATATGACGAAGATACAAAAAAATTATTATCAGATGTCAAAAAAGCGGATGCTCTTTCTGGAAATCGTGGAAATTCATTCTTCCAACAATCAGTTGCTAGGGGTATGCAAGCTGCAGGAGAAAATGGCGGTGGTGCAGGAATGGCTTTTATGGGCATGGGAATGAATGCTGCAGGATCTATGGCAGGTGGACTTAACCAGCCAGAGGGAACAAATTCTTACCAACCTAATTTTGGAGTAGGACAAAATATTCCAAACCAAAATCAACAAAACCAACAAGCGTCAAATAACGCACAAGTCGATCCAACAGAAAAATTAATCCAAATGAAAAAACTTTTAGATGCAGGAGTTATTAGCCAGGAAGAATTTGATAAGGTTAAATCTGATCTTTTAGGACTCTAAGGAGGAGGCTATGGTAGGCGAAATAGATAATAATGAAAACATAAACATTATTAAAGATACAGACCAAGTAAAAGATGGCCAGGTTAAGTGTCCAAAGTGTGGTTCTACTGATATTTCTACAAATACCAAAACTGGCAAGCTTAGGTGCAATTTCTGCAGGCATGAATTTGACCCAGAACTTGCGGAAGAAGATGCTGATATTTCTAGTTTACAAGGAAATTATCTAGGGACAGGAGCGGCAGATATAGATTCAAATGCTGATGATATTATAACCTTAAAATGTGAAAGTTGTGGGGCTGAGGTAGTTATCGATACAGCAACTTCTACCCAAGCCAGGTGTCATTGGTGCAGAAATACCCTTTCAATAAATTCTAAAATTGCTAATGGAGCTGTACCTGACGTAATTTTGCCATTTTCTGTGACTAAGAATGAAGCAAAAGAAGAGATTGAAAACTTTGTTGGTCAAAGAAAGACCTTTGCTCATCCACAATTTATTAAGGAATTTAATGCCGAAAATATATGTGGGGTGTATTTTCCATATATGCTTGTTGATATAAACGGCCATATGAAACTTAGTGGCAAGGGAGAAATCTTAACCGATACTAGGACAGTAAAAGATGGTGATCATGAAAAAACCATTTATGATGCTGATCTTTACAGGGTAGGCAGGGACTTTGACATAAGCATTGATGATTTATCAATAGAATCAAGTTTGGATAAACTTGACTATTCTTCAAAGGAAAAGACAACAAATATCATAAATTCAATCATGCCTTTTGATACAGAAAATTGTGTAAAATACAATGCCAACTACCTAAAAGGCTATACATCCGAAAAGAGAGATACCAATGTATCTGACCTTAAAAAAATTACAGACGTGTGGGGCTCAGATGTGGCTAGATTTGCCATCAAAGATACCATCGAAGAATATGACAGAGGAGTTAACTGGGAAGAAGAAGAATTTATTGTAAAAGGAGATTCTTGGAAGGCTTCCTATTTGCCGGTTTGGCTTTACTCCTATATGGAAAATAAGGGCGATAAACACGTTTTACACTATGTTGCAGTAAATGCAAGGACTAAGGAAACCATGGGATCAGTGCCTATAAATTTCAAAAAACTTTTTATGGCATCAGTCCTTGTGGAAGTTATAAGCTTCTTAATAGCCCTTGTCCTATGGTTCGTTGCAGCTTTTGATATATTTGATGATACAAAGTTTCAAGATTCCAGAAACTTTTTCTGGTTACTCTTAGTTGCTGGCTTCATATATTATTTTAATGTCTACAGTAAATATAGGAACCAGGATGCAAGGCACTCCTATGAGGTTGAAAACAAACACGAAGTGACTAATCTTATAAGCCATGATGAATTTATAAGGCATGAATACGGCCTTAAAAACTCTTGTATTGATGGAGAAAATAGCTGTGAAATCAAGGGAGATAAGATCAAATTTAAGTAAGGAGGGGGTTTATGATAGGCAAAAGGCAAAAAGTTCTTCTTATTTTTCTAGCCTTGGCTTTAGTAGGCTGTGGTAAAGAAAAGCTTGACGAAGAACCTACAAAGATAAGCGAAGAAGAAGGGGAAGAAAAAGCAAAGGATTTGGCAGAAAAATCTGAAGATGAAAATGAAAATCCTAAAGAAAAAACCCTAGCCAAGGAAGAAAGCAATGAAGATTTAAAATTAGTAAAAGAAATAAATTTTAAAAGAAAACCAATAAAGGCTCAGGCCCTAGAAGGAGCAAAGGCAGGTAGTAAGTCAACCCTAGTAGAAGATAGGAAAGTCTTTAAGGATTTTGTAGATGAAAAACAAATGGAAAAGGCCAAGGGTCTCCGCTTTGGTATCCACCTACCAAAAATTTTGCTGGATTCAAAGGATGCGGACCAAGCCAATGAGGAAATAGAAAAGGACCTTGAAGAGTTAAAAACCATGTACAAGGATGCGGACGATTATTCTAAAGATAGCGATGAACCCTTTGTTCATGCAGAGTTTTCAACCTACCAAGACGAAGAAATCCTAAGTGTTTTCATCCATCTCTACAATAATATTGACTCAGGTTTTCAAGTATATAGGGCCTATAATTTTTCAATTAAAGATGGCAAGCGTCTTACAGATGATGAGCTCTTATCCTATTTTGCTATTAGTCCTGACCAGAAATTAGACTTAATGGAAAAAAGCCTAGCGGACTACTATAGGCACATAATTGACCATTATGACAGTTATTTATCAAATCCTTCCTACCAGTATGACATGGGAAATAAAGAAGGTTTTGCCATCAAAGACTTGTGGCAAGATAATTCTAATATATTTTATGTAAATGAAGTAGGTAGACTAATGTTTTTTAGCAAAATCTATTCAGATGCAGGCATAGGGGAAGCAATAGAAATCCAAACCCTAGCTAGACCTGATTATAAAAACAACCAATACTCAGATGACTTTGTAAGGATGGCTACAAGGCTTGGAATAGACCCAGATGATAAAAATGTAAGTGCCTTTATAATCTATATGGGCAGGGCCAATGCAGAAGATACTCTACCTAATGTAATGAGCAAACTATTTGCCTGGCAAGCTTGCTTTGCAGACTATAAAGACCCAAGACTGATCTTAGAAGGCCAGAGAGATCCTTATGATGATAATAGTGCATTTTTAACTGGTAATGACTTTTACCTAGTTGTACCAAAATGGGAGAATGCAGTAGTAAGTCTAAGGTCTGTTGATAAGGGTAATGATGGCAAGGTCACCGAAAAAGATAATGACTTTCTTGATAGTATTTGCCAAAGGTCAACCGTCCTTATTTGCCAGAGCCAAGAAAAAGACACTCCAAGTGTGAAAATCAAAATCGCCTACAGGGATAAGGAAATAGAAAGCCTTGTAAGTTTAGATAAAAATGGCCAAATAACTGGTCTTAACCCAGAGATAATAGATGCAAATAAGATTTTAGATTGGGATAAAACAGTCGTAGAATATTCATTCTCAGGACCACTCCACGCAAAGGTCCTATCAATAATGGGAAGGGGATAAGGAGATATTATGAAAATTAAAAAAGTATTTGTAGCAAGTATCGCTCTAGCATCTTTGGTTGCCTGTGGCGATAAAAAAGTTGATGAGAAAGCAAAAGAAGAAACAAAGCTAGAAGAAAAAGAAAGTCAAAATGAAGAAGAAAATTCTACTGAAGACGAAAGCTCAGATGCTAATATCGCCAAGGTTAAAGAAGGCGAGGAATGGGTCGTGGATGGCCAGTGGAAGCTTGTTGTAAACTCAGTAAAGGTCCTTGAAGGAAGAAATGAATTTATAGACAAGGACCCAGCAGAAGTCATATGTGTCGACTACTCCTATGAAAATATAGGATTTGACAATAAAATTCAAGATTTATATCTCTTCCCATCTTCTGTAATTGATGATAAGGGAGAGATGGCTGAAACATATTCGGCAGTTGAAGACTTAAAATACGCACAAGAAACACCAATAGGAGCAAAAACCGTGGGGGCCCAAGAAGCCTACGCCCTAAACAATGTGAGCGATACTGTAAAAATCAACTTTGAACAATATGTAGAAACAGAAACAGGCGAGCTAATAAATTACAAGGCCACTATAGAAGCTAAGGTTCAAAAATAAAGGCAAGGCAAAGAAGGAGGAAAGTAGAATACTCTTTAAAACCTTGATATAAAATTGACTAGGTTTTAACCTTAAATAAAAAAATCATCGCCTTATTCAAGTAAGGTGATGATTTTTTCCTATTTATAGGGCCTTGATTATTTCAAAAAGTTCCTTAGCTGATTTTAGAGGGCCGTCTGTTTCCATGCCAGCTACCCCAAGTTGGGTTCTGATGAGTCCCACTTTTTTATTGTTTTCATAAAGCTTACTAAAGTAGGTTTCTATTAGTTTGTCACAGGTTTCTTGTTTTTGGTAAGGGCCAAAAGGATTTGCAAAGTAGGATTCTACAAGACCTGTTTCTGTAGTTGTACCCTTGGCAAATCTAGCTCCTCTTTTAAAGACCTTGATAGCTTCTTCTTTATCATCAAGGATTGAAATTGAATTTTCGCCCTTCTTTAGCTTATCATAGTTATTTGCATAGAGGAAGAAGTCAACTTCGTAGCCTTCCATTATGGTAGCATAGTCAGCAACTGGCATTATCAACCTTGCATTTACCTTATCTGGGTTCATAAAGATTGACCTATCTATTTGCTTAAAGGCATAGCCAGCATCTAGGTCATCAAGTCTAACAAAGGCACCAATTTCTGTACCGTAGGCCATAACCTTATCATCTTTGAGTCTAAAAGTGCCCATGTCATCAAAGATTACTGTCATATCCTTGATGTAGTCCTTGGCAAGGGTTCTGAAAGCTTCGATTGATTCACTCTTTCCAGCTCCAGAGTCGCCTAGGATAACTACATTAGCAGTTTTTCCATTTTGTAAAACAACATTTACTCCAGCTCCGTGGATTGGGAGGTAGGATTTTTTCATGGATATGATATTAGAAAGGGTTAGGCACATTTTCTTTAAATATCCAAAGTAGTCCTTCTTGTCTGTGTAGTTTACATAACCGATTAGAAGGCCATTTTTATTTTCGTAAAATACATTTTGATCTTTAGAATTTTCACCACCGAATAGGTAAATCGCATCTGGCCTTTTGTTTTGAATTTCTTCTTCGTCTGCTAGGTCAAACAAGTTTGATGCAGAAATACCGTGGGTGATTAGATCTTGGTGGAAGTAGATATAAATTAGGTTGTCACCAACTTTTGCAGGATAACACAAAAACTCATCTGTATCTACATCTAAATTTTCTATTGGATTTTCATAAACTTCCTCAAAGAACCCGTCCCTCTTGTTGGACTTGGTGTAGGTTATGTAAGGAGTTTCAATCATTACCTTGGTTATAAAAGGTATTTCATTTAAAAACCTTAATTCTTCTGGATAATCAATTGCAAAATTTTTTACAATCATTGATGCATTTGCTCCTGCTGGTACTTGTCTAAATACCTTAGGTAATTTGCCTGTAACAGAAACTTCTGCTTTTCTATAGACATCTAGGATTAAATCCTTAAATCTGATGTTAGAGCTTAGGAAGTTTTCTACTTCTAGGCCTCTGTCATAGTCAGACTGCTCGATGATAGAATATCTTTCAAGTTTTCTCCAATAGTCGTAGATGTCTTCAACTATTCTTGTTAGGGCATCCCTTTCCTTATTCAAGTCGTGGTACTTGTTAATCTTATCAGAGATTTCATCAAGACTCATTACTGTTAGGATTTTGGTTATATCTCTTATTTCTCCAGCAAGTATTTCTATATCGCTAGCTCTGAAAAATTTTTCTAAGTAGGTATAGATTCTTGTCTGCCTTTCCTTGTGGTAGGCAACGAAAGAGCATATAACTTCAAAAAATCCTTCGCTTTTTAATAAGTCATCTGTGTCATTAAAAAAGGCCTTTGAAAAGTTAATCACGGCCTTATTGTTTGATATACTGATATCTTTTTTCATTTTAACCTCATTAATTAATTCTTTTCTGTACTAATACTTTACTATTATTTTAGACAAAAACTAATTGAATGAGCACCATATATATAAAAGTTCCAAAAGAAATTGAAAGAAATAATTTTTTAAACTTGGCGTGTAAGATTATTACAGAGGCGCTTGCTATTATTTCTGGAAGACCATAGGGGTAGGTCATTAGGTTAATATTTCTAAGGGCAAAAACTACGAGAAGGGGCATTAGGGCAAATGGTAGATATTTGCCATAATATTTAATTAGGTCTGGGAGTTCTTTTTTAGAAAAAAATAAAAATGGGGTTGACCTAATCAAAAAAGTTGTAAGGCTAGAAGCCAATATTAATAATAAAATCTTAGGCATTTTTCACCTCGATTCTTTCTCTAAGGCCATAAAGGCTAAGGGCTATTAATAGTAGGGCTGGGATCATAAAATTACCTGGCTTAAAAATTAAGAGGGTAAAGATAGAAAGGGCAAGACCTAGCTTTAGTGGTTTATGATTTGGAGTTGATAAATACTGCTCAACTAGGAGTACTAAGAATAAGGCTGTAAGGACAAAGTCCATACCCATTGTATTAAAGCTAATCATCGCACCAAGTAGGGCTCCAAGATAGGAAGCGAATGTCCAAACTAGGTAGTTAATAATACCAATAGCTAGGAAAAAATCTGACTTATCTACATCATCCGGCGCCTTGATTGAAGTATCAAGAGCAAAAGTTTCGTCTGAAAGCGTTAGGATAAATAGAAACTTACTCCTAGAAGTCTTATATTCTTTTAATAAGCTCACCCCATAAAACATCATCCTAAAATTTACCGATAGGGTAAGAATAATAATTGCAATAAAAGAAATATCGGATTTCAGTAGGGGCAAGATTACAAATTGCATGCTACCAGCATACATAGTCAGGGACATCAATGGAGCAAAAAGCGGATTGAAGCCAGCTTGGCTAACCATAATGCCATATGTTATTCCCAAAAACATATAACCAATTATAACGGGTATAGTATAAGGGAAAGCTTTTTTGAATGCTTTTTTCATAGGACTTCCTTTCTTTTGATAATATATGTAAATCTTTATCTATATTTTACTTAGCGCTTACAAGCGATTCAATAAATTACATATATTTTAACATATATTTTCAAAAAGTAAAGGATAGTTTGAAATTAGGCATTTAACTTGTATAATATAGCAGGTTAAATTAGAAAAACGTAGCTATTTTTTATTAATTGGATAGGAGAAATCATGAAAGACTATGATATTATTGCAGTAGGAGCTGGAGCTGCTGGAGCATTTCTTGCTTATGAGCTTACTAAATTAGAAACAAAGAAAAAGGTTCTTATAATTGACGGGGGTCGTAAGGTTGAAAACAGGACTTGCCCTATTACAGATGGCAAGGTTGACCATTGTATAGGATGTAAACCATGCAATATAATGTACGGTTTTGGTGGTGCTGGTACCCTATCTGATGGTAAATACAATATAACAACAAATTTTGGTGGCGACCTTCACCGTTATGTTGGTGAGAAAAAAGCCATGGAACTTATGGAATATGTTGATAGTGTATTAATGAGTTTTGATGGTGGTGACGACCTAGAGTTATATAGCACAGATAAAAATGACCTAAAAACTAAGTGCCTCCGCCATGACCTCCACTTGTTAGATGCTAAGGTTCGTCATTTTGGAACAGATAGAAACAAAATCATCCTTCACAGAATGTATGAGTATGTCAAGGATACAGTTGATTTTAAATTTTCTACTATGGTAGAAGATGTAGAATACGAAAATGAAAAATACATAGTAAAAACCAACAAAGGCGAAGAATTTACAGCAAGTGACCTAGTATTAGCCGCAGGCAGGTCTGGGTCTAAGTGGATAGGCGATGTCTGTGATAAATTTGGTATAGAGTCAAAGAGAAATAGGGTTGATATTGGTCTTAGGATAGAAGTGCCAGCCGAAGTCTTTAAACACATCACTGATGATGTTTATGAGGCTAAAATAATGTATCAAACTAAGCAATATAACGATATAGTGAGGACATTTTGCATGAACCCATACGGCCACGTTGTAACAGAAAATACCAACGGTATCCTTACTGTAAATGGCCACTCATTTACAGATCCAAAACTTCAATCACAAAATACCAATTTTGCACTTTTAGTTACAAATAGGTTTACCGAACCATTTAAAGATTCAAACGAATATGGTGAATCAATTGCAAGACTTTCTAATATGTTAGGTGGTGGAGTACTCATGCAAAGATTTGGGGACTTGGTTAAGGGTCGTCGTTCTTCAGATAGGAGAATGGAAAAATCCTTCACCAAACCAACTATGAATGCTACTCCAGGTGACTTATCTCTAGTAATGCCAAAAAGACAATTAGATGATATAATCGAGATGATTTATCAATTAGACAAGATTGCTCCAGGTATGGCAAATGATGATACACTTTTATATGGAATTGAAGTTAAGTTTTACAATTCAGAAATAGAGGTAAATGAAAATTTCGAATCGAAACAAAAGGGACTCTACTGCATAGGAGATGGTTCGGGAGCGACTCACTCCCTATCTCAGGCTTCTGCATGTGGTATTGAAGTGGCAAGGATTTTAGCTTAATGAAATACATATATTCTCAAATAATAAAGGAAGATGGAATAGTTTTGAGGGGTGTGGTAAACACCCCTGACGACTTTGATGAAAATAAAAAATATCCAGCAGTAATTATCTACCACGGTTTTGGTGGAGATAGGAATGGGAGTATAAATTTTAGACTTAACCACGCCAAATACCTCACAGAAAGAGGTTTTGTTGTCTTTAGGTTTGATTTTTCTGGTTCTGGAGAATCAGACGGGAGCTTTTATGACATGACTGTAAGTCGTGAACAAAAAGAGCTTGAGATGATTCATGACTTTGCAAAGATGAAATTTTATGTAGATAAGGATAGGCTATATTGGATAGGCCATTCCCTTGGGGGAGTATTAGCAAGCCTTATGGCCTATAAATTAAAGCCAAAGGCTATGGTTCTTTTAGCTCCAGCAAGTGATATGAACAATAAGGATTATCTAAAAGTTATGGCCAAGACTGTTTTTGAGGGTGAAGTAACAGGCAAGAGCAAACTAGAAAATAATATGCCTTACGAAAGTTTGATTTCAAAGGTTAAAGAAGCGGATATAGGTGGGGTTAAAATCCATATGAATTTCCTCATAGACTTTATAGTAAAAGATATATATGCTTCTGCGAGCAAATATGAAGGAAATGTTCAAATTATAAGAGGAACTGAGGATAGCCTAGTCTTTAGAGATTCAAACGAAAAACTTAGAGATGCTTATCAAAATGCAAGATATTTTGAGATTGATGGGGCAGATCATTCTTTTACCAATGAAGACCATAGGAATATTCTTTACGAAATGTCTTATAAATTTCTTAATGAAAATTAATTGCCACGAAAGTGGCTTTTCCTTTGTAAAAAAAGATGAAAAGAGTCAAAAATCAGTTATAATATCAGTATGGAAAAAATACTAATTACCACAAGCTTCGGTCTGGAAAGCCTAGTTAAGTTTCAACTTAGGGATATGGGCTACGAAGACTATCAAGTAAGTGATGGATTGATCAGCCTAGAAGGCGATTTATCTGACCTAGCAAAATTAAATATCAATTTAAGACATGCCGATAGGGTCTACCTAGAACTTGCTAGTTTTAAGGCTATGGATTTTGAAGAACTCTATGACAAGGTGAAAAAAATCTCTTGGCAGGATATCCTCAATGAAGATAGTAATTTTATAGTAAATGCAAGAAGCTATAAGTCAAAATTATTTTCCCTAAGGTCTATCCAGTCTATAAGTGAAAAGGCCATCATTGATAAGTTAAAAACTTATTATAAAAAGAACATTTTTGAGAAATCGGCTGAGAGGGTAAAGATAGAAGTGATGATAGAAAAAAACATCGCCAAGGTTTGTATAGATACATCTGGCGATGGCCTTCACAAAAGAGGCTACAGGGAAGGTACCGTCAAGGCACCCCTTAGAGAAAACCTAGCAGTAGCTTTAGTTGACCTTTCTTTTTACAATCCAGATAGGTTTTTATTTGATGGATTTTGTGGGTCGGGAACAATACTCATTGAAGCAGCTAGAAAAGCTCGAAATATTGCTCCAGGGATTGATAGGAACTTTGATTTTACCAAGTTTAACTTTATTAATCCAAAATTTTTCAAAGATGCAAAAAAAGAAGCCATGGAAAAAATTGATTACTCTAAAAAGTTAAATATCTTAGGCTCTGACATATCAGGAAAGGCCATAGAATTAGCCAAACAAAATGCTATAAATGCCGGAGTGGAAGAAGACATTTCTTTTATCACAAGAGATTTTGGGTCAGTGGCCTTAGCAGATGACTACGGGATTTTTATTTCAAACCCACCTTATGGAATGAGGTTATCTGACTTAGACCTTAAAGAAATTTATAAAAAAATCAACTATAAATTGGCAAAGCTCGACACCTGGTCACTTTATTTTATAACAGCGGATGAGAAATTTGATAGGGCTTTTAAGAGAAAAATATCCAAGAAGAGAAAATTATACAATGGTGGTCAAAAGGTAGATTTCTACCAATATTTTGGCAAGAAACCAGATTAAGGAGGACGTTATAACAGAAGAAAATAATAAACAGAAATCAAGGGTCATAACCCTTATATTTCTCGTAATAATTGCGCTTTATCTAATAGTTACTGTAGTATTTAGCTTTATAGCCCTACCGAATACAAAGTTAAATGGTAGAGATATTTCTTTCACCTCAAAAGATGAGGCCCTCAGAAAACCTTCTGAACCATTTGCAATTACCATTATTGGCAGGGACGATAGAAAGGCAAGCCTTGACCTTAGGGAAGTTGATTATAGTGCTAGTATACCAGAATCAGCATCCATTGATCAAAATCCATTCAAATGGCCTCTTGCTTTTTTTAATATTGCTAGCGATGACTTTAAATTTGATTACAATATCAAATATGACGAAAAGAAACTTGATGAAAATCTCAAGAGTCAAGCCATTTTAACCAATGTAAAAGATCCTGAAAATGCAAAACTAAAGTACGAAAATGGGGCATTTAAAATTATTCCAGAAGTAATGGGAAATAGGATTGACTATAAAAAATTATCAAAAAAAATTAAGGATGCTATATACAGCCACGAGGAAGAAATAGTCCTTAAAGATGATGATTATATCAATCCAACAGTTAAAGATAATTCAAAAGAACTAGCAGCTCTTTTAAAGGATGGCAAGACTATTGAAGATATGAAAATAGGTTTTAACTTTAATGGTTTTGATATAAATCTTAAAGGAGAAGAACTTATTGATATGTTTGATACTGATAAGGGAAGCTTTGAATTAAATCATGATAAGCTAACAGCTTATGTAGAAAAAATTGCGGAAAAAACAGACACTTATGGAAAAGACAGGACCTTTAATGCAACAGGCATTGGTAAGATCACTGTCAATCCAGGAGTTTATGGTTTCATTCTAGATGTGCCAGCAACAGTTGATGAGGTTTATAAATTAGTAAAGACAAGAAAATCTGGAAATGTTGAGCCGGTTTATGAAAGAACTGGTTTTAGAAGAGAAGCTGACGGAACAGATTTAGGAAATACCTATGTAGAAGTTGACCTTTCTCGTCAATATATGTGGTTTTACTTGGATGGGGAAGTTGTCCTAGAAACTTCTATTGTTTCAGGACTACCAAATACAACTGTATGGGCAACCAACGTAGGTGTAGGTTCTATTCAATCAAAGGAAACCAACCAAACTCTTAGAGGCGAAAGTTTTGATGGATCAAACTATGAAACCCCAGTTAAATATTGGATGCCAATAGGTTGGGATGGAGAAGGCTTCCACGATGCCCCATGGAGATGGTCTTTTGGTGGAGGAATTTATTTCTCAGACGGCAGCCACGGTTGTATAAATATGCCACCAGCTATGGCAGCAAAACTTTTTGAACTTGCCCCACATGGCACACCAGTAGTAGTTTATGAATCAAGCACAAATTATAGCCCAAAAATGAGTTATTAGGATAAAAAATGATTAAAATAAAAAATGTAACTTACACTTATCCCGGTATAGACGAGGGTAGCAAGGGCAAGACTGCCCTTGATGATGTATCAATAGACATAAACAAGGGAGAATTTGTGGCGATTTTAGGTCACAATGGTTCTGGAAAATCCACCCTTGGTAAACTTTTAAATGCCCAAATAAAACCGACTAAGGGAGAAATCCTTGTTGATGACATTTCTTCTTCTAGCGAAGGTAGCGAATGGGATATTAGAAAAAAATGTTCTATGGTTTTTCAAAATCCAGATAACCAGATGGTTGCAACTACAGTCGAAGAAGAGGTGGCATTTGGTCCAGAAAATTTAAGGGTAGCTCACCCTGAATTAAGACAGAGGGTTGATAAGGCGATTGAGCAAGTGGGCATGTCTGCCTTTAAGCACAGAAATCCATCAAACCTATCTGGTGGTCAAAAACAAAGAGTGTCAATAGCAGGAGTAATTGCCATGCTATCAGATTATATTATCTTTGACGAGCCAACAGCCATGCTTGACCCTCAAGGGAGAAAAGATGTTATTGAGCTAATCAAAAGCCTAAACAAGGACTATGGCAAAACTATAATCTATATTACCCACTACATGGAAGAAGCTGTTCTTGCTGATAAGATTGTAGTCTTAGATAGGGGCAAGAAAGCTCTTGAAGGAGATAGTAGGGAAGTTTTTTCCCAAGTCAAAAAGATGAAAGAGCTTGGGCTTACAGTGCCTCAAGTTACGGAAGTAGCTTATGGACTTAGCCAAAAGGGAATAAAATTTGACAGGCTTCCTTTGACTGTCGAGGAGTTTTTAGAAAGCTTATGAAAATAGAAATAAAAAATGTTGACTATATCTACAACCAGGGTCTTCCCAATGAGGTTTATGCCCTAAAGGATATAAACTTAGAAATAAATAGCAGGGAAATAATTGGTCTTATCGGTCAAACAGGTTCTGGGAAATCAACCCTTGTCCAGCTCTTAAATGGTCTTTTAATCCCAACAAACGGTGATGTAATAATTGATGGAATAAATTCTAAGGAAAAGAGCAAGAGAAAGGCAGCCAGATTTAAGGTTGGCCTAGTTTTCCAATATCCTGAAAACCAATTATTTGAAGAAACCATAGCCAAGGACATTGCCTTTGGTCCTAAAAATATGGGACTAAAGGAAGAAGAAATCCACGAAAGAGTTAAATCTGCTATGGCAAAAGTTGGTCTTGATTACGAAACTTACAAGGATGTATCACCCTTTGAGATTTCTGGCGGTCAACAAAGAAGAGTTGCAGTAGCAGGAATTTTGTCTATGAATCCAAAGGTATTGGTTCTTGACGAATTAACAGCAGGTCTTGACCCAATAGGTCGTGAGGAAATTTTTAAAGAATTAATGAAAATCTACGAAGCAGATGATGAATTAACGATAGTTCTTGTTAGTCATTCTATGGAAGATGTAGCAGAATATGTAGACAGGGTCATCGTTATGAATGGCGGCAAGGTTTATTCAGATAAGTCTACCTTTGATACTTTCACATCTGTAGACCTTGATTCCATAGGCCTAGATGTGCCACAGATTACAAAATTCATGAGAGCCTACAAGAAAAAAAATCCAGCTATAAACGAAAAAATCTATACAGTTGACGCTGCGATTGAAGAATTATACAAGCACCTAGGAGGCAAAAATGACTAATATAACCATAGGTCAGTACCTTCCTTTTGATAGTTTTATTCATAAGTTAGATCCTAGAGTTAAAATTATCGGGGTATTCTTATATATAATTACAATATTCTTTGTAAAGGACTTTCTTACCTATATTCCCTTTGTGGTGTTTTTGATGGCAGTTTTGACCATATCTAAGATTCCACCTAAGGCAATATTTAGATCCCTAAAACCTCTGATTTTTATAATTGTTCTAACAGGTGTAATTAACCTAGTTACAACACCAGGCAAGGAAATTTTTTCTATATGGAAGTTTTCAGTCACAGAAGAAGGTCTTTATAGGACTGCCTTTACTATTCTAAGGCTAGTTTTGATCATCCTTTCAACATCTGTCCTAACCTATACCACAAGCCCAATGGAATTAACCTACGGCCTAGAAAAACTTTTCTCACCTTTGAAGAAATTTGGTTTTCCTGCTGGGGAACTAGCTATGATGATTTCAATTTCATTGAGATTTATCCCAACTCTTTTTGATGAGGCAAATAAGATTAAGATGGCTCAGATGGCGAGGGGAGCAGATTTTGAATCAGGCAATATAGTAGACAGGGCTGTTTCCATGATTCCTCTTTTAGTGCCACTTTTTATAAACGCTTTAAAAAGATCGGGAGACTTAGCAACAGCTATGGAGGCTAGACTCTACATGATAGGCGAAGAAAGAACTAAGCTAAACGAGATTTACATGGCGAGGACAGATTGGATTTGCCTAATAGGTTTTACAATCTTTTGCTTTATTGTAATTGTTTTATATTTCATATGATTAAAAATGTATTAATTAAATTATGTTTTGATGGGAGAGATTTCAAGGGCTATCAGTACCAGCTGGACCAAAGAACGGTTGAAGAAGAGCTTAAAAAAGCTATTCACGAGGTTACAGGCGAAGATAATAGGATTATAGCCTGCGGGAGGACAGATGCGGGTGTCCATGCCAGAAGTTTTTATGTAAATTTCCTTACAGCTTCTAATGTTTCCCCAAATGGTTTTGCCTACCATATCCAGCCACACTTGCCAGATGATATCTTGGCTCTTTGTTCAAGAGAAGTTGGACTTGATTTTCATGCCAGGTTTTCCTGCAAGTCTAAAACTTATAAGTACATAATCAACCAGGAAAAAAATCCCCATCCTATTTATAGGTCATATATGGAAAATATAACTTATAAGTTAGATTATGATAGGCTTAAAGAGGGGCTTGAAATTTTAAAGGGAAACCACGATTTTAGGCTCTTCATGAAGGAAGATAAGGAAGTTAATATTAATACCAATCGCTGTATTGATGATTGTTATTTTAAAAGAAAAGAAGATAGGCTAGAAATTTTCTTTAAGGCAGAGTCCTTCCTCCATAACCAAGTGAGGATTATGACTGGAAGCCTAATCGAACTAGCAAGAAGAAAGACTAATCTAGAAGATTTTAGGGCCTATTTCGACCCAGAGTCAAAAGTGAGGGCAAATCCTGCCTTGAGTCCGGTTGGCCTATACTTATGGGAGGTGGAATATTGATTGTAATAGATATAATAAAAGAGTTAAAAGCTCTTATAATTTTAATATTTTGTATTTTTTCAGTATTCTTTGTAAAAGATTCTTACATGCTAATTCTCCTAGGAGTAATTTCTGCCTTTCTTCTTGGACTTAGTTTTTATATTAGGGTTAATGGGCTCATAATAAGCAAAAATATTTTTCGCTTAATAATTGCAATTGTGAATGTATTTACTTTACTTTTTGTGATACAATATTTAATACAAGGAGAAATAACTTCCGAATTCCTAAAAAGAATTTTTGCGATTTTTATAAAAACAGATCAGATTCTTTTTTATGGAGGATGGCTATTTTCTTTAACATCAGGACTTATAATTTTAGAAAAATTAGGTGGTGGCAAGAGTGGACGATAAGAAGATAAAAATTGACGAAGAGTTAATTGAAGATAAAATCGAGAAACAAGATAAGAAATCTTTTGAAAATGAAAAATATAATTTATTAAAAACCCTAGTAGGCGCCAACAAAAAGCTTATAGTTTTTGGTGTAATTGGACTGGTTTTAATATTTCTTGTTATTTTTAAGATAAGCTCAAAGAAAAATGCTTCAATCCAAAATTCAGCTACAACTAGCCAGATTGACGAAAACTCCTACAACCAGTCACGCATAATGAGGGTTGATTTAAACAAGATTAAGTCAATTGACTTTGACCTAGGCTCATCTGATGTTAGAATCCAAAGGTCAAATACTAATCCTTATATAGAATATACCGAGCTTTTCAGAGGGGAAGATCACTCCTATAAGCTTGACGTTAGCTTCGAAGGAGGTGTCCTCAAACTAAAGAGCAAGGTTTTAGGTAAGGAACTTTACATGAAAGATAAAATTCCGATAGTAAGGATCTTCCTCCCATCAGAAGGTGGCATTGAAGAAATCAAAGGAACTATCACCGCAGGCGATGTTAAGATAGATGACCTAGAGGTTAAAAATTTTGATTTAAGGATTAAAAGCGGAAATATTACCCTTAATAATGGATATTTCCAAGGTTCTATCAAAAATGAATCAGGATCAATAATCCTAGATAAAAGTGAATTATCAAATACAAAATTAACTACAACAACAGGTGATATTATTATCAAAGAATCAAAGCTGGGTAATAGGCTAGATTTTACTACATCTACAGGTGATATCCTAATAAATTCTAAGGATACCCTTGATAATTATAATGTAAATGCTTACCTAGAAGTGGGTAACTTTGTGCTTGGAAATATTTCTTATAGGAATATCACTGATGGTTATCTTTCTAATAACAAGGCAAAAAATAACATAAAGCTAAGGACTAAAATAGGAGATATTATCTTTAACAAAGGTGAGGGTGCAAAGGTTGAAAATGAAGAATACATCACCAATGATAGCCAGGTTAAAGAAAGCGAAGACAATGATATAGAGCAAAATGTTGATAGGATAGAAAAAGAAAATACGAAAGATAAAGAAAAAGAATTAGAAGAAGATCAGCCAGATTTTGAAGAAAATTCTAATAAAGATTTGGATAATGATTCTAAAGAGGAAAAAAATAATTAGGTCTTAGGACTTAATTATTTTTTTTAGGAAATATATGACAGATAAAATAAGAGAACACTTAAAAAAATATTTTGGCTATGATTCTTTTAGGGAGGGTCAGATGGAAATCATAGGCAAAATCCTTGAGGGAAGAGATGTCCTGGGAGTTTTGCCAACAGGTGGTGGCAAGTCTATTTGCTACCAGCTGCCGGCTCTTATGAAAGATGGTCTGACACTTGTTATCTCTCCATTAATAAGCCTTATGAAAGACCAAGTTGATGCCCTAAGAGAAGATGGGATCAAGGCTTGTTTTCTTAACTCAAGCCTTGACTATAAATCTTATATAGAAACCTTAAATGATGTTAAGATGGGGAAAATAAAACTCCTTTATATCTCGCCAGAAAGACTAGATAATGATTTTTTTAAGGAATTTTTAAGAAAAATAGAACTAAGTTTTGTAGCTGTTGATGAGGCCCATTGCATTTCCCAATGGGGTCATGACTTTAGACCCTCATATAAATTGATAGCTAATCTTTATAAAATCCTTGGAAATGACTTGCAAATAGCAGCCTTCACAGCCACAGCTACAAGGGAAGTCAGAGAGGATATTATAAGTAATTTATCACTTAAAAATCCTTATATAAAGGTGACTGGTTTTGATAGACCAAACCTAAAATTTATAGTAAGAAAACCAAAAGACAAATTAATATACTTAAAAGACTACCTAGAGAATGAAAAGGGAAAGTCTGGGATAATTTACGCAGCTACTAGAAACAGGGTAGATAAATTACACAGGTACTTGCAAGCTGCGGGATTTAGTGTGAGCAAATACCACGCTGGATTGAGCGAGTCTGAAAGAAAAAAATCTCAAGAGGACTTTATTTTTGATAAAAAAGACATAGTTGTAGCTACAAATGCCTTTGGCATGGGAATTGACAAGTCAAATGTAAGTTTTGTAATCCATTACAATATGCCAAAAGATATGGAATCCTACTATCAAGAGGCTGGAAGGGCTGGCCGTGATGGCGAAGAAGCTACTTGTATCCTCCTTTACTCTGCCCAGGATATAATAATAAATAAGCACCTAATAAACCAAAGTCAAAACCTGGCCTACAGGAAAATCCAACTTGATAAGCTACAAACCATAATAAATTATGTAAATACAACTAGGTGCCTAAGAGCTTTTATCCTTGAATATTTTGGGCAATACTATGAAGGAAATTGTGATTTTTGTTCAAATTGCCTTGATAATATAATAAAAGAAGATAAGACTGTTGATGCACAAAAAATCTTATCCTGTATCTATAGGCTAGAGCAAAGGTATGGGATAAGTACAGTTGTAGATTGCCTAAAGGGATCAAAAAATAAAAATTCTAAGGAAAAGTGCCTTGATACAGTATCCACCTACGGAATTATGAAAGATAAAAGTGCAGAAGAGATAAAAGACTTGATTGGGGTTTTACTTGCTGATGGTTATATCAAGGTAGCTGGTCTTGATTATCCCATCCTTACCCTAACTGAAAAATCCAAGGATATTTTATTTTCCAAGGTCAAGTTTTATGCGAGAAAAACAGAAATTAAAAAATCTGTTAAAAATAAAGCTAGTAACTTAATTGAGGAGAGGGATCAAGCTTTATTTGAAAGGCTCAAAAAAGTGAGGCTTGACATATCAAAATTAAGAAAAATCCCACCTTTTATTATATTTTCTGACCAATCCTTAAAAGACATGGCTATAATCAAGCCAAAAAATGAAGAAGAATTTTTAAATGTAAAAGGCGTTGGTGAGAAAAAACTCATCCAATATGGGGATATTTTTATAGCAGAAATTAAGGAATTTCTGAGAGATTGATTTAGTAATCAAAATAACAATAAAATAAGTAAAGAAAAAGCGAGGAATTTCCTCGCTTTTTGTTTTTATAATAATTGAATACCCTTGTTGGCAAGGACTTTTCTTTGGTCATCTGGCCAATATGATACTTGGACTTCTCCGATGTGGGCCTTTTGTAAAAAGAACATACAAAGTCTTGATTGACCTATACCACCACCAATAGTTTGTGGGAGCTTATCGTCTAAAAGCATCCTGTGGTAGTCGTATTTTAATCTGTCAAGGTTGCCAGATTGTTTTAATTGCTCGTTTAGCCTATGGCTATTTACCCTAATACCCATTGATGAAAGCTCTAGGGCATCATCAAGGACTGGATTGTAGACAATTATATCACCATTTAAAAGCCAGTCATCATAGTCTGGAGCTCTGCCATCGTGTTTTTCACCATTTGACAAGAGAGAGCCTATTTGTAATAAGAATATTGAACCAAATTCTTTTACTGCAAGTCTTTCTCTTTCTTTGGCATCCTTATCAGGATACATATCAAGGAGTTCTTGACTTGTAATAAATCTAATTTGATCTTTTAGAAGTTTGGACCTTGTAGGAATAAGGCCACAAAGATATTCGTCAAGGCTTTTCATTGTCCTGTAGATAGTTTCTACAGTTTGTTTAAGGTAGGTTTCGTTTCTATCGGCCTTATCTATTATTTTTTCCCAATCCCATTGGTCTACATAAAATGAATGAGTATTGTCAGGCTCTTCGCTAGCTCTGATGGCATTCATATCTGTATATAAACCTTCATTGACTTTGAATTTATATTCCATAAGGGCATATCTCTTCCACTTGGCAAGGGAGTGGACAATTTCCATTTCTTCATTATCAGCCTCTGGAAGATTGAAAGAAACTGGTTTTTCTACACCATTTAAGTTGTCGTTAAGACCTGATTTTTTTGATACAAAAAGAGGAGCGGACACCCTTTTCAAATTTAGGTTGTTAGCTAGGTTGATTTGAAAATAATCTTTTATTTCTTTTATTAAAACTTGAGTCCTATATAGGTCAACATTTGACTTATAATCTTCTGGTATTACTAATTTCATTATTATCCACCTTATATTTTTCGCATTTACTTTTTTATTTTACTTCTTTTATGGAAAAATAAAAACTTATAAAGTTTAAAATTATATCATAAAATTACAAATTTTTTGCCTTTCATTTAACTTGACTTAAAAATTTTTGAATGTATAACTTATTTGAAATGGTGAAGATATATATAATTTATTTTCAATTATTAAAGCCATTTCGAGTAAAGAACTAGGATAAAAGAATAATTTTCGTCACCGATTGGTGACTTTTTCTTTATCCCAAAAAAATAGGAGAAATAATGGAAAGTAAATTTAAAGAATTGTTTCAATTTGAAGGCAAAGTTTCTTTCAAAGAAGCCTTCCCCCTAGCACTCCAACACGTAATCGCCATGATAGCAGGTTGTGTAGCCCCAGCTTTAATTTTTGCTGATGCAGCAGGCCTTAGCCACGCTGATAGCATTATCCTTGTCCAGATGGCACTCATAGGTTCAGCCCTTACTTCATTTATTATGCTTTATCCAATAGGGATTTTGGGTAGTAAGTTGCCAATGATTTATGGTGTAGCCTTCCCATATGTTCCAACCATGATTGCCCTTTGTGGTCAATTTGAATCAGCAGGTCCTGCTGGAATTGTGGCCGTAGTTTTAGGAAGTCAATTAATAGGAGCTATTGTTTCTATAGTATTTGGTCTTGCCCTTAAATACATAACACCATTTTTTCCACCACTTGTATCAGGAACTGTAGTTTTGGCTATAGGCCTTACCCTATATCCAGTTGCTATTACAAATATGGGTGGAGCAGGATCAGTTATGGCCCCAGGTTGGGGAGCATGGCAATATTGGCTTGTTGGTATTATCACCCTTCTTGTAAATGTCGGTCTTAACCACTTTGGCAAGGGCATTACTAAACTTGCTTCAGTATTATTTGCCATGGTTGTTGGCTATATCATAGCATTTTTCTTTGATATGGTAGACTTAGCACCAGTTAGGGAAGCAGGTTGGTTATCAGTAGCAGCTCCACTTCACTTTGGCATAAAATTTGAACCATCAGCCATAATTTCCTTTGTAATCATCTTTATGGTTACTTGTATAGAGGGAATTGGCGATATGTCATCAACCACCATCGGAGGAATGGATAGAAACCCAACAGATGATGAGCTTAGGGGAGGAATTGTAGGTTTTGGTGTGGCAAATGTTATAGGTGCCTTTATAGGATGTCTTCCAACAGCTACATTTTCACAAAACGTTGGTATTGTATCTGTAAATAAGGTTATAAATAGAAGGGTATTTTTCCAAGCAGGATTAATCATCCTAGTTGCAGGCTTCATGCCAAAAATATCTTCATTACTAACTACCATCCCAGCACCTGTAGTAGGAGGCGCAACTCTTTCAGTATTTGCAGCCATAACTATGAATGGTATTAGGATGATAACCGAACAACCACTCACAGTGAGAAATACTTCTATAGTAGGAATCGCCATTGCAATTGGTTTTGGTTTTACAACCATAGTTACAACTGCTGACTCAGCAGGTATAACATTTATGCCAGAAGCTCTTAAAAACGCTATCGGTGTATCACCAGTAGTCCTTGCGGCCCTTGCATCAATTTTGATGAATGTAATGATTCCAGAAACAGAAGCAGACAAGAGACAAGAAAAATCAATAGAAATTTAAGTATTGAAAAAGTGAAGGTTTATTAGAAATTCCCTTCACTTTTTTTATTTATTATTTTTTTCTAAATTTTTGATAATCATACATTAGCAATGAAATCATAAAGAGGTATGAAATAAGTAGGTATGAGAAATCCTTATAGGCAAGATACTCTCCTAAAAAAACTGACGAACTTATCAAAAGTAAAATTTGTAAAAAATTAGTTTTATTTTTGATTTTATACTTAAAATGAATTATAAGACCGATAGCTATGGTTATAATAGCTAAAGCAAGTCCTAATTTTTGTAAGTCGTAATAAATCAGAATAAATATAATGGAAATTACAGTAAAGAATATAGCTTGTTCATATTTTATAATATATTTCATAGAATCAACCCTTATACATAGATGTTACTGGACAAAAGTGTGTAGCGCTTGAAATCAATCCAGTATAGTTACTCCATTTGTAAAGCATAATTCTGATTTTCCTTGCATATTATTTGCAGGAAAATCAAACCTATAATAAGTATTCTTCTTACAAGAACCTTCTACCAATAATTTACACTAATCTATTACCCATTTAACATATTAATAAACAAGTTTTGATTATTAATCGATAAGATAAGAAAAAAATTCAGGGTCTATAATAAAAGATGAAAAAAGCAATTAATAGCAAGATTTTACATACACTTTACAAAACTTTAAAATCTCTCGAATAATCATCTAGTATCATAGGCTTAAAGTTAGAAATTAAGGAGATTAATATGAAAATTACAAATAAGAAAATACTAGCAGCAACCCTTTCTCTTGGACTTATCCTAGCTGGATGTGGTAAAGAAGAAAAGGCTGAAGAAAAACCAGCCCAAAGTGAAACACCAGTAGAAAAAGAAAATACAAAAGGAACTGCAAAGGCAGAAGACTATGATTTCTCAGTTGTATCTCGAGAAGAAGGTTCAGGTACAAGAGGTGCTTTCATAGAACTTGTTGGCCTAGAAGAAGAAGTTGATGGCTCCAAAGAAGACATGACCACTCAAGAAGCTATAGTCCAAAACTCAACCAACGGTGTTATGCAAACAGTTAGCCAGGATAGCGAAGCTATCGGTTATATTTCCCTCGGTTCCCTAAATGATACTGTAAAAGCGGTTAAAATCGAAGGCGTAGAAGCTACAGAAGAAAATATAGTAAATGGGACTTACAAAATTTCTAGACCATTTAACCTAGCCTACAAAGAAGATAAACTAAATGATTTAGCCAAGGACTTTTTAAAATTCTGCCTATCAGAAGATGCCCAAGCCCTAACCTTAAAAGATGGTTATGTTCCATTAAAGGATACAGACAAATATGAGCCAGCTAAAGTATCTGGTACCCTCACAGTAGCTGGTTCTACATCTGTAACCCCACTTATGCAAAAAATGGCAGAAAAATACCAAGAACTTAACCCAGATGCCAAGATTGAAATCCAATCAATAGGTTCTTCTGCTGGTATAGAAGCAGTTATAGATGGGGCAGCAGATATAGCCATGGCCTCTCGTGAATTAAAAGATGAAGAAAAAGAAAAACTTGCCGTAGAAGTAATTGCAACAGACGGTATAGCAGTAGTTGTAAACCCAGCAAGCAAGGTCGAAGACCTAAGCATGGATGAACTTAAAGAAATCTTTAAAGGTGAATTAAAAAATACAAGCGAACTAGGAAAATAAAATGGGAAAGATAAGACAAAAAGTTGGTCATATAATTTTCCTCTTGTCTGCAGTAATGTCCGTATTTCTGATTCTTCTTATAATCTTCTTCATATTTTCAGAAGGAGTGAAGTTTGTAAATGAATACGGACTTTTAAGATTCGTAACCGGCAAGGTTTGGAAACCAACTGCAGGCAAGCCAAGATTTGGTATTTATCCGATGATTATTGGATCTTTGATAGTAACCAGCCTAGCAACCATCATAGCCCTACCATTTGGCCTCGCAATTTCTATATTTATGGCCTATTATGCAAAAAAATCTTATCAAGTCTTGAAGGCTCTCATGAACCTCATGGCAGCGATTCCCTCAGTTGTCTATGGCTTCTTCGGTATGATGGTCCTAGTTCCCATAGTGAAGGATATTTTTAAGGTAAAATCAGGTATGAATATGCTGACAGCATCTATCCTCCTAGCCTTTATGATTTTGCCAACCATGGTAAATATTTCCGAAAACTCCCTAAGACAAGTGCCAAAGACCTTTATGACGGGCTCTCTAGCCCTTGGGGCAACCAAGGAAGAAACTATTAGTAAAATTCTAGTTCCTTATGCCAGGTCTGGTATATTTTCATCAATCATCCTTGCCATAGGTAGGGCTATTGGTGAAACCATGGCAGTTTATCTAGTAATAGGTAATCAACCAGTCATGCCATCTTCTATTTTAAAAGGCACAAGGACACTTACAACTAATATAGTCCTTGAAATGGGCTATGCATCAGGTACCCACAGACAAGCCCTAATAGCCACAGGCATGGTCTTATTTGTCTTTATCCTTCTAATTAACATTGGATTTAATATAATAAGATTAAAAACCGAAGAAAGATTATAGGTGATTTATGAGTAAATTTTATAAGGGGTTAATAATGATCCTTACCCTCCTTGGCTATGCCGTGGCAGGTATCATTATTGCCTATATTTTGATAAAGGGTCTACCAAACATATCTCCTAGTTTATTTGAAATGAAATATACAACAGAAAATGTTTCGCTTATGCCCGCCCTTATAACAACCCTCTTAACCATAGGATTGACCCTCTTAATTGCCCTTCCTATAGGAATTTTCACTGCAATTTATCTATCAAACTATGCAAAAAATAAGCTTCTGATAAAGGCTGTTAGGTTTTCAACTGAAATCCTATCATCAATTCCCTCTATAGTTTATGGCTTATTTGGTTACTTATTTTTTGTATCGAATGCAGGCTACGGGCTCGGTATGAAGTATTCTCTCCTAGCAGGGTGTTTTACAGTGGCAATCATGGTTTTGCCAACCATAATAAGGACAAGTGAGGAGGCGATTTTGACTGTAAACCCACTACAAGCTCACGCTTCCCTTGCCCTTGGTGCAAGCAAAATTCAAACAATTTTCAGGGTTATCCTTCCAGATGCCATGGACGGAATCCTCGGAGGAATTTTTTTAGCAACAGGTAGGATTGTAGGTGAATCAGCCGCTCTAATTTTCACAATGGGGTCAAATACTGATATACCAAAGGGCTTATTTAAGTCGGCCAGGACTATGGCTGTTCATATGTACCTCCTTTCGTCAGAAGGTTTTCACGTTAAGGAAGCCTACGCCACAGCAGTCCTCCTCCTAGTCTTTGTAGTTTTGATAAATTTCATATCTACAAAAATTAGCAAAAAAATAGTAAAAGTATAGGAGCAATAATGGAGAAAATAAAAATAAAAGATTCTTTTGAAGATGCGAATGCCGAAAAACTTGTAAATAAAAAAACAAATATCAATCGAGATAAAAAAGAAGATAAGGATACTGCCATCCTAGTTAGGGACTTAGACCTTTGGTATGGCGATTTTAAGGCCCTAAAGAAAATAAATATGGATATAAAAAAGGGGGAAGTTACTGCCTTCATAGGTCCTTCTGGTTGTGGAAAATCTACAACTCTCAAATGCTTTAATAGGATGAACGACCTTGTTGATTCATGTAGGATAGAAGGTTTAATAGAGATAGAAGGAGTTGACATTTACAAAAAAGACGTAGACGTAGTAAGTCTTCGTAGAAATGTCGGCATGGTCTTTCAAGCGCCAAACCCATTTTCTAAGTCAGTCTATGACAATATAACTTATGGTCCAAAGATATCTGGAATCAAGGATAAGGATACCTTGGATGAAATTGTAGAAAGCTCTCTAAGGTCAGCTGCAATTTGGGATGAGGTTAAGGATAAACTTGACCAAAATGCCTTGTCATTTTCTGGTGGTCAGCAGCAGAGGATTTGCATAGCTAGAAGCTTATCAGTAAATCCAAAAATCATCCTAATGGATGAGCCAACAAGTGCCCTTGATCCTATATCAACTTCTGCTATTGAAGACTTGATGGATGAGCTAAAAGAAAAATACACCATAGTAATTGTAACCCATAATATGCAACAGGCAGCGAGGATTTCTGACCAAACAGCTTTTTTTCTTACAGGCGAGGTAATAGAGATGGATGAAACCAAAAAGATTTTTGAAAATCCATCTGACAAGAGGACTGAAGATTATATTACAGGAAGGTTTGGATAATGAGAACTAGGTTTAATAATGATTTAGAATCAATCAAGGAGATGAGCAAGGAAGTAAGCCAGTTAATTCTTATTTCCTATGACAGGATTGACCTCTATCTAGATAAGAAAAATGAAGAAAATTTGGACCATGTTATAGAGCTTTTTGATGATATTAGAAGAGGGGCATCTGGAATAGAGAGGTTTTGCTTTGAGCTTTTGGCCCTCCAACAACCAGTAGCCAGTGACCTTAGACTCTTGCAAATGGAAATAAAACTTGCATCAACCTTCAAAAGAATAGCCAGCCACCTAAATTCCGTAGCAGAAATCCTAAAGTCCTATAATATTAATGAGCAGGAAAAATATTTTCTAAAAAAATTTATAGAAAATGAAAAATCTATGCTAGAAGATGGGATAGGAGCCTTTGTGAAAAATGATAAGGATAAGGCCCTTGCCACAAGAAAGAAAGATACAATAAATAACAAGTTATTTGTTGATGCAATCACCTTTGCGGCAGATGAAAATAAAAATGATAAAATAGGTCCGGTAGAATTATCAAATAAGATTTTGCTGTTTAAATATTTTGAAAGACTTGGCGATAGAATCGCTAGAGTTGCAGACTTAGCAACGAGGTTATAATGATATATGTAGTTGAAGATGACGGTGCAATTAGAAATTTACTTACCTATGCCCTAACAGAAAAAGGTTATGAGGTAAAAAGCTTTGAAAATGGCCTAGCCATAGTTGATGAAATCAGGGAAAATCCTTGCGAACTTTTGCTTTTAGATTTAATGCTACCTGGCAAGGACGGGGTTTCTATCCTAAAAGAGCTTAGGAAATTTTCTGATATTCCTGTTATAATCCTTACAGCGAAAAATGATGAATTTGATAAGGTCACAGGCCTTGAAAGTGGGGCCGATGATTATATAACCAAACCATTTTCTATTTTAGAACTCTTATCAAGGGTCAAGGCGATTTTGCGTAGGGTAAATAAGGTTGACGAAGACCATCTCACCTACAAAAATATTAGTTTAAATATCAAGGAACGAACTGTAAAAGTCGATGGAAAAAACCTTGACCTAACCTTCAAGGAATTTGAAATGCTATATTTATTTATGAATAATATCGGCAATGTTATAACTAGGGAAAATTTTTTGACAAAAATTTGGGGCTATGACTACCAGGGCGAAACAAGGACTGTAGATGTGCACATAGCAAGCCTGAGATCTAAGCTACAAGACTCTGGTTCTTATATTTCAACCGTTAGAAACCTAGGTTATAAATTTGGAGAGATATGAAAAGATTAACAAAAAAGTCATTAATTACTACAACAACCATAGCAACAATCCTAGCTGTGGTTGTTAGTTTTTATACGAATGAAACTTATCATTGCTTCTTATCTTGGCTTGGCTTAATGATTTTATTATTAGCTTCCCACCTTTATATTGACAAGAGATTAGACCTCTATGCCAAAGAGATATCAAAATTTGACAAATACTACGATTTTGATCACCTTGGCGAAGACTTCGAAGATGTAGGTAAGATTTATGGCAATATCTTAAATAAAAATGTAAGGCTTGAAAAATCTATTTCCATCCTTAAAAAGCAGGTAGAAGAGCTTAAAAATATAACTTCAAATATGGAGGAAGGTTTTGTAGTTTTTGATCCCAAGGGAGAAGTTGAGCTTATAAATGAGGCTGCTAAAAATTTTTTAAACAAGAACGAAAGTGTAAGACTTGATAAGCTTATTGATGATAAGGAATATAGACTTGCCCTCAAAGAAGCAAGGATTTTATCCAAATCAAAATCCATAGCTTTGGATGTAAATTCCTACCACCTCAAGGTATTTATCGACCCTATTGTTGATGGAGGCAACATGGGGTTTGTTGTAATTATTATTGATTACTCAGAAACTAGGAAGGCTGAGCTAATGAGAAGGGAATTTTCTGCCAATGTCACCCATGAACTAAAAAGTCCCCTCACTTCCATAAACGGTTATGCGGAGCTAATTGCCACAGGGATTGCAAAAGAAGAAGACGTCAAAAAATTTGCTCAAATAATTTTTGATGAGGGAAATAGGCTATTGGAGATAATCGATGATATCCTAAGACTTTCAAAACTAGATGAAAAAGGCCTTGATATAGCCAAATCTTAT
Organism: uncultured Anaerococcus sp.; assembly: GCF_963510915.1. Taxonomy (GTDB): domain Bacteria; phylum Bacillota; class Clostridia; order Tissierellales; family Peptoniphilaceae; genus Anaerococcus. The sequence goes on from NZ_CAUPHG010000002.1 coordinate 31,143, forward strand.
GTGGATATCAAGGAAGAGATGAATCTTATAATTGACAAGTTTAGGCAAAACTCAGATGCGAAAAATATACAAGTAGTAAACAATTTGACTTTTTATAGACTTTACACAGTCAAATCTCTTTTTGTGGACCTTTTGTCAAATATTTATGAAAATGCTATCAAATATAACAAAGAAAGCGGGTCTATAGAAATTTCTTCCATACTTATAGATGACTCGCTAAGGATTTTTATAAAAGATACTGGGATAGGGATTGCAAGCGCTGATCAAAAAAGAGTTTTCGAGAGGTTTTTCGTTGCCGATAAGTCAAGGGATAGGAAGGTAAAATCAACTGGACTTGGTCTATCTATAGCCAAACACATAGCTGATAGTCTTGGTTTTAATTTAGACTTAGAAAGCAAAATAGGAGTAGGATCTACTTTTATTATAGAAATACCACTCAAGGAATATATATAATCTATATTGAAATATTTTGTTATATTTGATACAATCATAGTAAGAATATAAAAAGGAGACTTATATGAAGGTAATTATATGTTCATGTGCAAGATGTACAGCTCACGGTAATGAATATCTATATGATTCTGCTGAGCTTGTAAAGAAAGATGTTGATATTGCTTATGAAGTCGATAATTTAGGAAAAGCTCCTGAAATCGAAATTGTATATAAGAACATTATGGAAGAAGTAGAAGATGCAAAAAGATTATCACCTATAGTAAAAATAGATGAAGAGTACATAACCAAAGCTAAACCAGAAGTTCTTATGGAAAAAATGTATGCAAAGATGAAAGTCCTAAGAGACCAAAGAAGGTCAGAACTTAGTAAGTAAGAAAAGAATAGGTTAGTTGAGGTATTAAATGAAAGAATCGTACATAGATATATTAAACATAAGAAGGATGGCCTTTGAGGCAATTGCGAAGATTGCCTATGAGAATAGGCCGCTAACAGATATAGGTCTAGAGGTATATAATATTCTTCCTGGAGAAGAAGCATCCTACAGGGAAAATATCTTTAGAGAAAGAGCTGTAATGGGCGAAAGACTAAGAATGTGTATAGGTCTTGACGCAAGAACAGCTGACAAGACAGAAGCAATTACAGCTGGTCTTGCTGATATGGATGTTGATAGAAGAATCTACCACCCACCATTAGTACAAGTTATTAAAATCGCTTGTGAAGCTTGTCCAGAAAACAAGGTTACAGTCACAGACCAATGCCACGCTTGTATAGGTCACCCATGTGTGAATGTCTGCCCAAAAAATGCTGTAAGCTATTCATCAAAGGGCGCAAAAATTGACCAAGATAAGTGTATCAAATGTGGTAAGTGCGTTGATGCTTGCCCATACAATGCTATAAACCACCAAAAAAGACCATGTGCGGAAAGCTGTGGTGTAAAGGCAATCAAATCTGATGAATTAGGACGTGCATCAATTGACGAAAATAAGTGTGTGGCTTGTGGTAGATGTATAATAACCTGTCCATTTGGCGCTATATCAGATAAGGGAGAAATTTACCAATTAATCAAGTCTCTCCAATCAGATAGAAAGGTATATGCTATAGTAGCCCCATCCTTTGTAGGCCAATTTGGTGCAAATGTAAGTCCAAAACAAATCAGAGAAGCCGTTAAAATGCTTGGCTTTGATGATATGATAGAAGTAGGGCTAGGCGCTGACCTTACAACAATGAACGAAGCACATGAGTTCTTAGAATCTGTACCAACAGGTAAAATACCATTTATGGGTACATCTTGCTGCTTCTCTTGGAAACTTATGGTAAGGAAGAATTTCCCAGACATTAACGACAAGATTTCAGAATCATCTACACCTATGATTTACTCAGGCAAGCAAATGAAAAAACGTGATCCAAACTGCGAAGTAGTTTTCATAGGCCCATGTATTTCTAAAAAACTTGAAGCCCTAGAGCCAGAAGTAGCAGAAGTTATAGATTTTGTAATTACTTATGAAGAGCTTCTAGGAATGCTCCTTGCTAAAGGCATAGAGCCAGCTGAAATAGAAGTAGAAGAAGATATCATGGATGCTTCTCAAACAGGTAGGTACTACGCTGTAAGCGGTGGTGTTGCCCAAGCTGTTGAAAAGAGAATCCACGAAATCGACCCTGATGTGGTAGTAGATATGGAAAATGCAGAAGGCCTAGCTGACTGTGTTAAACTTGCAAGAATGGCAAAACTTGGCAAGATGAATGGCAAGTTAATCGAAGGAATGGCTTGTATGGGAGGCTGTGTTGGAGGTCCAGGAACAGTTGTTGATATCAAAAAATCTGGAAAGGCTGTTAAAGATTTCTCAGCAGCATCAATCTTCAAATCACCAGCAGACAATACAAATATCCCTACAGAAGATAGACCAGACGACAGCGTTTTACAAAAATAATAAATAATATGGGGCTGTTGCAAATTGTGAATAACTATCGTCCCATCATCATAGGGTTCTCTCTCAAAGTTTCATGTTTAGCCCGCCGGCTCATTGAGGTTCTTATGATGATATAGGGACGATTTATTCATTCTGCAACAGCCCCTTTTTGTGCCTAATTGTACTCGATGTATTTGACATATTCTGATACTGAAAATCAATTGCGTGGTTTTATTTCCTATGATAAAATGAAAATATAGATTTTTTAAACGAGGTGGTTTATGGTTAACAAAAAGCTTGTAGGGATTCTACAGGGATCAAAAAAATACTTGTACCTAAATTTACTTTTTAGGTTTGTGGCGCTTTTTATGCAAATTGGAATAGTTTGTATCTTTGGCGAAGTGATTTCCAAGGTTTTCAGCCAAAAAGTTGACGATATAAATTTAATTAGGATTTTTATATATGGTTTTACTTTTGTACTTGTCAAACTTTTTTGCCAATACATGGTAACTAGGATTTCCTTTTCTTCCACAAAATTTATCAAGGAAAAAATGAGGAAAATCATTTTCGATAAGCTAATGGATGATGGTATTGATTTTGAGGAAAGTCTGCCAACATCATCAATTTTGCAATTAGCTGTTGAGGGAGTAGACCAGTTGGAGATATATTTTACATCCTATATACCACAGCTATACTATTCTCTCTCATCTGCCCTAATTCTTTTTGCCTGCATCTGTTTTATCAGCGTTAATGCAGCTATCACCCTTCTAATTTGCCTACCGCTCATTCCGGTTTCTATAATTTTGATACAAAAAATTGCCAAGAAACTCCTAGGCTCCTACTGGACATCCTATATGAGCCTTGCTGATATTTTCTTAGAAAACCTAGAGGGCATCAATGAATTAAAATCCTATGGAGCTGATTCATATAGGCAAGACTTGATGGATGATTTTGCCGAGAAATTCAGAAAAGCGACCATGAGAGTCCTTGTTATGCAGCTAAATTCAACATCTGTTATGGATATAATAGCCTACGGGGGAGCGGCAGCCGGTATTGGTGTTGCCCTTATGGAATTTAGCCAAAGGGATATAAATATTTTTGGCCTTGTCTTTATTAGCCTTTTGGCAGCGGAATTTTTCCTTCCACTAAGGCTTCTTGGTTCATATTTCCACATAGCAATGAACGGTATAGCAGCCTCAAACAAGCTTATGGTCTTAATTGATAGCAGAGATAGAAATTTGGGAGGAGAAAGTCTACAAGCAGAAAAAATCGACCTTGGCTTTGATAATTTGAGCTTTTCCTATGATGGCCTAAGGCAAATCCTAGATGATATCAATATTGAAATCAAAACTGGCGACCTAGTTAGCCTAGTAGGCCTAAGTGGGTCAGGTAAGTCGACCCTTGCCAAATTAATAAAAGAACCAGGCTTAGCCTATGATGGGAAAATTTTAATAAATGGTAAGGAGAAAAAATCCTACAATCCAATTAGCCTTAACAAAAAGATAATAAACGTTGATTTTGATGGCAAAGTCTTTAAGGGCAGCCTTAGGGAAAACCTAAGCATAGCTGGCGAAGACATCACAGACGAAAAAATGCTTGAAGCTCTAAAAAAGGTCAACCTCTACGACTTTTTTATGGGCGAAGATGGACTTGATACAGAAATTTTGGAAAATGCTTCAAATATATCTGGAGGACAAAGACAAAGACTTGTCCTAGCTAGGGCGTTTTTATTTGATGGGCTTTTGTATATTTTTGATGAGGCAACCAGCAATATTGACGGGCCAAATGAAGCAAAAATAATGAAAATTATCCAAGACCTTGCCAAGGAAAAGGCGGTTTTAATTATTTCCCACAAGTTAATAAATTTAGTTAATAGCGACAGGATTTATTTCCTAGCAGACGGCAAAATCCAAAATTCAGGTAGCCACGCATACTTATACGAATCTTGTGAGGCTTACAAAAATATTTTTGACAAGCAAGAAGAACTTTGTTCTTATGCAAAGGGGGTAGCTTATGAAAACTAGAAGAACAGGCTTTGCCATCATGACCAACATGCTAAGCCTTGTTGGTGAATATAAACCAGTCATGGCGCTTGCCATTCTAATAGGTAGCCTAGGCCACCTTTGCGCAAGTTTTGTCACCATACTTGCTGGCTACGGAATCTTATCAAATTTTCAAAATGACGGTAAGACTCTTCTCATAATCAAACTAATGGTAGCCTTGGCAATTCTTAGGGGAATCTTCCACTATATCGAGCAATATGCCAACCACTACCTAGCCTTTAAGATTTTAGCTAAAATTAGACAACTAGTCTTTAAGAAAATGAGAAGCCTAGCTCCAGCAAAACTAGCAGGCAAGGATAAGGGCAATCTCATAAGTCTAATTACATCAGACATAGAATTGCTAGAAGTTTTTTACGCCCATACTATTTCCCCAATAGGCATAGCCATTACCTATTTGGTTTTTATGGAAATCTTTCTAGCAAGTTTTTCCATTTATCAAGCCATCTTGGCATTTTTCGCCTATACTAGCCTTGGCATCCTAACTCCTTTTATAATAAGCAAGAAAAATTCAAGCCTAGGTCTTAGCCTTAGGAATAAGACAGGAGATTTAAACTCCTTTGTCCTTGAAACAATTAGAAATATAGAAGAAGTCAAGCAATTTGACCTAAGGATGAGGCAGAAAAATATCCTTAGAATAAAATCTAGAAAGCTAAGGTCAACAGCCAATAAACTTGATCAGATAAGAGCGAAATCAGAAGTCTTAATTGGAGGCCTTATCCTAGGCTTCTCCTTTGCCATGCTCAGCTTATCGCTTTATCTCTACCAAAAAAATGTGATTGACCTAAAAGGCTTTATTATTCCAACCATAGCCATGTTCTCAAGCTTTGGTCCCTTTGTAGCCCTATCTAACCTTGGCAATATCCTATCCCACACCCTAGCTAGTGGTGATAGGGTCTTAGATCTTTTGGAAGAAAAGCCAATGGTAGAAGAAGTCATGGGTGATGATGAGAAAGAAGCTTTTACAAAGGCTGAAATTTCAAATATATCCTTCGCCTATGGCGATGAAAAAATCCTAGAAGATTTCTCTTTGGAAATAGACAAAGGCAAGATTTTTGGCCTTTATGGCAAGAGCGGGTCTGGAAAATCAACCCTTCTAAGGTTATATATGAGATATTGGGATGTAGATAAGGGAGAAATCAAAATCAATGATGAAAATAT
>NZ_CAUPHG010000003.1:0-36547 GCF_963510915.1 uncultured Anaerococcus sp.
TTAGCCATAGAGAAGCTTTTGTGAGCTTATCTTGCAAGGAAGAATACATAAATGGAGAAATCTATAAGCTTGCTAAGGAATTTAAACACAAATTTTATGCAAATAGGATTGTGCTTTTTGCTCCTCTTTACTTGTCAAACTATTGTGTAAATGGCTGCGTATATTGCCCATACCATGGTCAAAATAGGACTATACCAAGAAAAAAACTCAGCCAAGAAGAAATCAAAGAACAGGTAATTGCCCTCCAAGACCTCGGTCATAAGAGACTTGCCCTTGAAGCTGGAGAAGACCCAATAAATAACCCAATCGACTACATACTAGAGTCTATCCACACAATTTATAATATCAAACACAAAAATGGGGCAATTAGACGTGTAAATGTGAATATTGCAGCGACAACTGTAGAAAATTATAGGAAATTAAAGGAAGCGGAAATTGGAACTTATATCCTTTTCCAAGAAACCTACAATAAGGAAAATTACGAAGCTCTTCACAAGTTTGGACCAAAATCAAACTACGCCTACCACACAGAGTCCATGGATAGGGCTATGGAAGGAGGCATTGATGACGTGGGCATGGGAGTGCTTTACGGACTAGATTCTTATGAATATGAATTTATAGGCCAACTAATGCACGCTGAGCATATGGAAGCACGTTTTAATGTTGGTCCTCACACAATTTCTGTGCCAAGAATCCAACCGGCAGACGATATAGACCCAGATGATTTTGACAATTCCCTATCAGATGATATGTTTGCAAAACTTGTTGCCTGCATTAGGATTTCTGCCCCATACACAGGCATGATTGTCTCAACCCGTGAGTCTGAAGCTATGAGAAACAGGCTCTTAGAACTGGGTATCAGCCAGCTTTCTGGGGGTTCAAAGACATCTGTAGGTGGTTATACTGAACATGAAACCAAGGGCAGCGACCAATTCGAACTAGCTGACAATAGGACCCTTGATGAGGTTGTAAATTGGCTAATAGAAAAAGACCACGTCCCATCATTTTGCACAGCCTGCTACAGGAAGGGTAGGACTGGTGAAGTCTTTATGGGCATGGTCAAAAAACATGGCATAGGTAATATTTGCCATCCAAATGCCCTTGTGACCCTAAAGGAATACGCTCTTGACTATGCAAGCGAAGAAACTGCAGTAAATGCTGATAAGTTAATAAAAAGAGAATTAGAAAATATCCCAAATCCGGATGTAAGAGAGAACACTAGGGAAAATATCAAACATATAGAGGAAGGCCAACGTGACATCTATATCTAAAACAGGTCTTAGTGAAAGGGTTCATATAGGAATCTTTGGCAAGACAAATTCTGGCAAATCCACCCTCTTAAATTATCTAACAGGCCAAGATACAGCCATAGTTTCACCGATTGAGGGAACAACTACAGACCCAATTAGAAAGGCTATGGAAATAACCGATTTTGGTCCAGTCGTTTTTATCGATACGGCAGGAACTGCAGATGAAACTAAGCTAGGCAAGGAAAGATACGAAAAAACCATGGCGGAAATCGACAAGGTTGATGTTTTTCTTTATGTCCTAAGTGGTGATGATGATTTGGGAATTATTTCAAAATTTAAAGATAAACCTGTAATTTATTTGGTAATGAAAATGGATACTGGGGATGGAGAACAAATTCTAAGAGATTTTGAAGAAAAAAATCCAATCGGAGTTGACCTCTCATCAACTAAGTCAAGGGATGAAATTTTTTCTAAAATCAAGGCTCTTTACAAAAAAGAAGACCTAACCATAACCAAAAACTTGGTAAAAAAAGGCGATATGGTGGTTCTTGTCATGCCCCAAGATGCGGCAGCTCCAAAGGATAGGATAATAAAACCTCAAGTAATGACCATAAGAGAAATAATTGACAAGGGAGCAAGCGCTATTTGTAGTGATCTAAGAAATTTTGAAAACACTATAGCCAGCCTAAATAAAATTGACCTTATAATCACCGATAGTCAGGTTTTTAGGGAAGTATATGAGAAAAAGCCAAGAGATGTGAGACTCACAAGCTTTTCAGTTTTGTTTTCTGCCTTTAAGGGCGACTTGGCTTATTTTGTAGAGTCTGCCAATGTTTTGGATGGGGCTATAAAAAATATCCTAATAGCTGAAGCTTGCAGTCATCCGCCAATAGATGAGGATATAGGCAGTGTGAAGATTCCGAGGCTTATAAAGAAGACCCACCCAGATGTAAGCATAGATTTTGCCAGGGGAAATGATCCAATAGCCTATGAAAAATATGACCTAATCATAGCTTGCGGGTCATGTATGTTTAATAGAACCCATGTCTTAAATAGGGTGGCGAGGGCTAAGGAAGCGGGCACTCCTATGACCAATTATGGGATTGCCATTGCAAAACTTGGTGGAATCCTTGAAAAAATCAGTCTTCCAGAGGAAAATAAAAAAATATTTGACAGGTAATTTTTTAAATGGTATTATACCATTATCAACGAGATAAGAGATTTACAAAACCATATGACAAGAAGAGTAGTTTAGAAGAATCTTTTTTAGAGAGCTCCGGTTGGTGAAAAGGAGCAAAGAAGCGACTAGATGAAGATGGCCTTGGATGGGATGGGTCGATATGAGATCCATACGGGAATTCCCGTTATAGAATTAGAGTATGTTTGTACTTGATGAGTGTATGTTTGGGTGACCAAGCATAAAATAAGGTGGTAACGCGATTTAAACGTCCTTATATTCCTATGTGGAATATGGGACGTTATTTTTTTACGAAATCGAGGGAGAGATGACTTTAGCGGATAAGATAAAAAGTGAAATAGAACTTAATAAGGATGATTATATAAAGACTCGAAGATACTTACACGAACATCCAGAAGTGTCAAGTAAGGAGTTTGAGACAAGTAAGTATCTTAAAAAAAGGTGTGAAGAATTGGGATTTGTTGTAGAAGATGTGAAAGGGTCAACTGGTTTTACAGCCCTATTTGATACAGGTAGGCCAGGCAAGACACTTGGCATAAGGACTGACCTAGATGCTCTTGCTATAGCAGAAGACCCTTACAATCTTAAAGAGAAAAAGCTGGTTGTATCTAAAAACCCAGGTGTATCTCATGCTTGTGGCCACGATAGCCACATGACTGTGGCAGTTTTTGTTGGAAAAATCTTAAAAGACTTGGCTGATGAGATTAACGGCAAAGTTTATCTTATTTTTGAAGAAGGCGAAGAAACCGGGGCAGGCATTGACGCCATGGTTGACCACTTAAAAGATAAGGGTCTTGATGCTGTTTACGGCAACCACCAAAGCCCTAGCTTAGATGTTGGGAAATTTTCCATAAAAGAAGGTCCTGCCTATGCAGGTTGTGTAGGAGTTGACTTTGATGTAATAGGAAGGGGTGGACATGGTTCAAGGCCTGATAAGGCAATTAACCCCCTTATAGCCACAGCCCACATCATAACAGCCTTAAATTCTGCTTGGAACAACCAATTAGATTTGGAAAAGCCAGTGAGCCTAGGGATTGGAGCTATCAATGGTGGGTCAGCAGCCAATGTAATTTGTGATAGGGCAAATGTCAAAGGAACGCTAAGATTTTTTGACCTAGAGGCAGGTAAAAAAGCCCTAGAAGTAGTGAAAAATGTGGCAGACCTAACAGCAAGTGCCCATGGATGCAAGCTAGTCTTTAACGATTATACAAGAATTGTTACAGAGCCAGTTATAAACGATGAAGTCCTAGCAGAAAAAGTTAGGCAAAGTCTTGATAGTTTGTATGAGGGTGCCTTAATAGAAAGTCCAAAGCTTTGGATTTCAGAATCCTTTTATGGATATTCTAAGCTTTGTCCTACAATTTTTGTAAATTTTGGAACAAGGAATGAAGAAGAAGGGAAGGCTAGTGACCTTCATACAAGTAAGTTTGACCTAGATGAAAGAGGGATTGGTTACGCCTTAGGTCTTGCAAGTAAGTTTGCTATAGATTTTTTGAAAGAGAGCGACAAATGATAGAATTAAAAAATATAACGGTAGACTTTGATGGATTCAAAGCAGTAGATGATGTTAGTTTAACAATTAAAGAACAAGATACCTATGGGATTGTGGGTTTTTCTGGAGCTGGAAAATCAACTCTTGTTAGGACAATAAACCTCCTCCAAAGACCAAGCCAAGGCGAGGTCCTAATTGATGGAGAAAACCTCTTAGCCTTATCAAATAAGGACCTAAGGGCGAGGAGAAAAAAGATTGGGATGATTTTCCAACACTTTAACCTCTTAAATAATCTCACAGTTATTGATAATGTGATTTTTCCTATTAAGAAAGATAAGTCTTTGACCAAGGAAGAAAAAAGACAAAAAGCCTTGGACCTTTTAGAAACAGTAGGTATCAAAGATAAGGCAGACTCTTACCCAAGTGAATTATCTGGTGGCCAACAACAAAGGTGCGCCATAGCAAGAGCCCTTGCATCTGATCCTGAGATTTTACTTTGTGATGAGGCAACAAGCGCCTTAGACCCAAAGACAACCAAGCAAATCTTAAAATTGCTCAAGGACTTAAACGACAAGCTAAAACTAACCGTGGTTATAATCACCCATCAAATGGATGTGGTAAAAGACCTTTGCAACAAATGTGCAGTCATGCAAGATGGCAAGGTTATAGAATATGGGTCAACTTTGGATATATTCTCAGATCCAAAAAATAAACTCACCAAAGAATTTGTAGAAACTTCTACAAATATCGCCGAAACTATAGAAGAAGTCAAAGCCAATATAGGTATCCTCAAGGATGATGAAATCCTAGCCAAATTATCATATTTAGGTCAATCAACTACAGAACCAATTATTAATGAATTATTTGAAAAATTTGGAGTCAGGACAAATATCCTAGCTGGAAATATAGAATTTATCAATGGAACAGCTGTCGGAAATTTAATCGTAAGCTTTAAGGGCGATGACGATAAGTTGGTAGAAGTAAGCACTTATCTAAAGGATAAGGGCACAAACTTAGAAATATTAGGAGGTAAGGATGGGATTTTTTAGTTATTCCCTATCTATAAAAGACAGGATTATAAGCGATTTCAAAGTAACACTTTATATGTTAGTTATTTCTGCAATTTTTGCAGGCATAATGGGACTAATCTTGGGCGTGATAATGGTAGTTACAGACAAGGATAGGATATTAGAAAACAGGATAATTTACAGTATCTTAGATAAATTAACTAACCTCTTTAGGGCAATTCCTTTCGTAATTCTTTTAGCCCTCATAGCTCCTTTTACCAAAGCCATTATTGGAACAAGGATAGGAGCGACAGCAGCCATTGTACCTCTAACATTTTCTGCGGTGCCATTTTTTGCAAGACAGGTTGAACAGGCTCTTGCAGATGTAGATAGCGGAAAGATTGAAGCGGCAGAAGCGATGGGACTTAGCCCTGTAGAAATTATTACTAGAGTCTACCTAAGAGAAGGACTACCAAGTTTAATCAGGGTTTCATCTATTACCCTAATTTCACTCTTAGGTCTTACTGCAATGGCAGGTACTGTTGGAGCTGGTGGTATTGGTGATTTAGCCATAGCCGTGGGCTACCAAAGATACAAAGATGATGTCGTAATAGTATCAGTTATATTAATTTTAATTGTCGTTTACCTTATCCAAGGTATTGCTAATTACCTAATTAGAAAAACAAGTCATTAGGGAAATCATCTCAAGGGAGATTTCATATAAATTTGTTGGAATGTTGCTAAAGAAAAAAGGAGAAAGAAATGAAATTAACTAGCAAAATAGCCCTAGCACTAGGCTTGATAGTGACTTTAACAGCTTGTGGAAGCGGAGCGAACAAAAAGGAAGAAGCTCCAAAAGATACAGCAAAGACAGAGAGCAAGGACACAGGGGATGTTGCAAAATCAACTGACCCAGTCCACATAAAAATAGGTGTAGTTGGTGAATACAACGAAGTATTAGAAGAAGTAATCAAAAGATATGAAAAAGGAACAGGCAATACTGTTGAATTAGTAAAATTTTCTGACTATGCCCAACCAAACGAAGCCCTCCTTGCTGGAGATATAGACTTAAACGCTTATCAACACTACAAATTCCTAAAGGAATTTAATGAAGATAAGGGAAGCGACCTTGTATCTATAGGAGATACTATGCTTGCACCAATAACCCTATATTCTCACAAGGTTAAAAAACTTGATGACATAAAAGAAGGCGCAAAAATAGCTATACCAAACGACCCATCAAATGGGTCAAGAGCCCTATTCCTCTTGCAAGATGCTGGTCTAATCAAAGTTGAAGGCGAACCAGGAGACATAATTGGTCTAGATAAGATAAAAGAGAATCCTAAAAAGCTAGAAATTGTAGAAATGGATGCATCACAAACCGCAAGAAGCCTAGATGATGTGGATTGTGCAGTAGTAAATGACACCTTCGCTCTAGATGCTGGATTAGATAAAAATGAAGGAATTTATGTTGAAGATCCAAAGAGTGATTCTGTAAAACAATACATCAACCTAATAGCAGCAAGAAAAGAAGACGAAAACAACGAAGCCTACAAGGAATTCGTAAAATACTATCAAACAGATGAAACAAAGAAAGACTTTGAAAGAATAACAAAGGGAGCATGGCTACCAGCTTGGGATAAGTAAGTCGGTATACCGACTTGCAAATTAGCGAAGCGATTTGCAATTTATTGCCTCCCTTGTTTATCAAAAACAAGGGAGGTTTTATGTGAACGAGAAATCCCCTCGTATGGGGATTTCGTAGTGGTGTAAGAAAAATTGAAAGGCTTAAATATCGAGAAAAATTATGGTGTAAAAGCCGGCTCGCAAAGTAGCGCAGCGCTTTGCGATTTATTGACCCACTTGTTTAGAAAAAACAAGCGGTGTAGGAAAATAAAACACCCGAATTTTGGGAAAGTTAGAATAAGAAAAAATAAGTTAGAAAAGAATAAGAAAAGAATAAGAAAAGAAGAAAAGAATAAGTTAGAAAAGTTAGAATAAAAGAAAAGGATAAGGAAAAACATGAAAAAATTTAGCAAAATTTTAATAGCTATACTTGCATTAGCAAGTTTTACAGCTTGTGGAGCAAAAAAACAAGAAGCGAAGGCTGGAAAAGCCTCAGAACAAACAAAGACAGAAGTGGCAAGTGATGATAAGTTTAAGGATAAGGATGTAATAAAGCTTGGAGTTATTGGTGAAAATAACGAAGACTGGGATGATGTTGCAAAAAGATATGAAAAGGCAACAGGCAAAAAATTAGAAATAGTTAAATTTTCTGAGTATAGGGAGCCAAACGAAGCCCTACTTGCTGGAGATATAGATATAAATGCCTTCCAACACAAAAAATTCCTAGAAGATTTCAACCAAGCATCTGGTTCTGATATAGTTTCTATAGGCGATACAGCCATAGCACCACTAGGTATCTATTCATCTAAAATCAAAGATATAAAAGAACTAAAAGACGGAGCAAAAGTTACCATACCAGATGACCCATCAAACGGCGCTAGGGCCCTCTTCCTTCTTCAATCTGCTGGCCTAATTAAAGTTAATGGCAAGGAAGGTGATGCCATCACACCAGCTGATATAAAAGAAAATCCAAAAAACTTAGAAATTATAGAATTGTCAGCTGCCCAAACAGCTAGGAGTTTAGATGACTCAGACATAGCAGTTATAAATTCAGGAATGGCTGTAGATGCTGGCTTTATCCCAACTAAGGATGCTATTTTCCTAGAAGACTATAAGGATCCAGCCAAGGCAATTTATGTAAATATAGTAGCCTGCCTAAAGGAAAATGCTAATAGCAAAACCTTGAAGGACTTGGTAGAAAATTACTACCAAACAGCAGAGACTGCTAAGATACTAGAAGAAACAACCAAGGGTTCATCAGTACCTGTATTTGAATATTAAACCTAGCCCAGGATAAAACCTGGGTTTTTTACTACAAAACCTTTAAGCTTATACTTAGCAACTGCATTTCATGGAAAAAGTTGTATAGTGCTTATATAAGGTTAGGAGTTATTATGACAACAATTTATGATTTTACAGTTAAAAATGACAAGGGAGAGGACGTTAGCCTAGAAAAATATAAGGGCAAGGTCCTTTTGATAGTAAATACTGCGACCAAATGCGGCTTTACTAAGCAATACGATGGTTTAGAAGACTTATATAAAAAATACAAGGATAGGGGTTTTGAAATTTTAGATTTTCCTTGCAACCAATTTGCAGGTCAGGCACCAGGAACTATTGAAGAAATCAACAATTTCTGTGCCCTAAATTTTGGGACAACTTTTGATCGTTTTGATAAGATAGATGTAAATGGGGAAAATGAAGCACCTCTTTACACTTATCTAAAAGATCAAATTTCTGGTAAACTCTCTAAAAAAATTAGGTGGAATTTCACAAAATTTTTGATAGGAAAAGACGGAGTGCCAGTTAAGAGATACGATTCTATGAAAAAACCAGCCAATATTGCAAAAGACATAGAGGGACTTTTAGATGCTTAGGGATAAGTTTGTAGACCTAGCCTATGAATCTTTAAAATATTACCTAGAGACTGGCAAGTATCTTGATGAGTACGATGAAGAATTTAAAACCAACCACAATGGCGTTTTAATTCAAATTACAAAGGGCGATAGGCACGAAAGGTCAGGTTCAATTTATCCAACAAGAGCTAATATTGCCCTAGACATTATTCATGAAGTTGTAAATTTAGGAGTCTTTGATAATGCTTTTGCCCTAAGACTTTCAGATTTGGATGACATTTATATCCAGGTTTTAGAGATAAGCAAGGTTGAACAAATTGAAAACCTAGAAGACTTTGGTGTTTATTCAGGGCTTCTTCTTTCCTATGCCAATAACCCAGTTATGGTTTTTAGGGAAGATTATGAAACAGACTATCAGATGTTTGAAGATGCTAAAGATTTAGCAAATGTAGATGATTTTGATATTTTCACTATGGAAAAGTTTAAGATTATCAGACATATTTGACAAATAGGCGTAAAATAGTACATTAGAGTAAGAATATTGACTATATAAAGAAGAGTAGTTTATAAAAAACCTTCAGAGAGGCATGGGTGGTGAGAATGCTAGGTGGAATATAAATGAAAATCATCTTTATTGTTTGCTAGGTGAATAATTAGCCTAGCAGGAATGCCAAGCCTTAGGAGCAAACTAGGAAATAAGTGGACCGTCTGTATGGACGGTTCTTTTTTATTAGAAAGGAAAAATTATGTGCGATTTAAAATTTGAGGAAGTAAACTCCAAAGATGTAAAGGCCAGAGAAGCCAAACTAAAAGACTATTGGAACGAAATTGACCTTTTAGACGAAACCTTTAAAACTCGTGAAAATGCGGATGAATATGTAATCTACGATGGACCACCAACCGCTAACGGCAAGCCAGGTATCCACCACGTTATAGCAAGGACCCTAAAAGATATGACCAGCCGTTATAAAAACATGAAGGGCTACAAGGTTCTTAAAAAAGCTGGTTGGGATACCCACGGTCTGCCAGTAGAAATCGAAGTTGAAAAGCAACTAGGTTTTCACGATAAAAACGATATTGAACAATATGGTATAGAAAAATTCAACCACCTATGTAAGGAATCTGTGTGGAAATATTCTGATATGTGGAGAGATATGTCAGATAGGATGGCTTTCCTTTATGACATGGATCACCCATATGTAACTATGGATAATGACTACATAGAAACTGAGTGGTGGCTTTTAGACCAAGCCTTCAAAAAAGGATATATCTATGAGGGCGCCAAGGTAATGCCATATTGCCCAAGATGTGGTACAGGTCTTGCCAGCCACGAAGTTGCCCAAGGTTATGAATTTGAAAAGACTCTTACCCTTACAGTTAGGTTTAAGAAAAAGGGTGCTGACAATGAATATTTCTTAGCGTGGACAACTACACCTTGGACTCTTCCATCAAACCTTGCCCTTGCTGTAAATCCAGAATTAGATTATGTAAAAGTTTATGACAAGGAAGATTCATGCTATTACTACATGGCAAAATCTTTGATGGGTAAACTCATGGATAAGAGAGACTATGAAGTTATCGAAGAAATGAAGGGTAGCGACCTAGAGCTTTTGGAATATGAGCAATTGATGCCATATGTAAAAACCCAACCAGGCAAGGCCTTTAAGGTTATCCTTGCTGATTATGTTTCTGCAGAGGACGGTACAGGTATAGTTCATATCGCACCAGCCTTTGGTGAGGACGACTACCAAGCTTGTAGAAAATATGACCTAGACTTTATCCAACCAGTTGACCTTGAAGGTAGGTTTACAGAAACACCATGGAAGGGCGAATTTGTTTTTGATACAAACGAAAAAATTTGGCGCCATCTCCAAGAAGAAGGTAAGGTTTTTGCCAAAGAAACCATGGAACACAACTATCCACACTGTTGGAGATGCCATACTCCACTTATCTATTACGCAAGACCATCTTGGTATATAGAAATGTCCAAGTTCTCAGGAAAGATGGTAGAAAATAACCAAACAGTATCTTGGTATCCACAAACTATAGGTGATAAGAGATTTGGAAACTGGCTAGAAAATGTCAAAGACTGGGCAATTTCAAGATCTAGATATTGGGGAACACCTCTAAATATCTGGAGATGTGAGTGTGGCCATACAGACACAGTGGCAAGTCGTGCCGAGCTTAAAGAGCGTGCAATAGAAGATATTTCAGAAGATATAGAACTCCACAGACCATATGTAGATAATGTCCACATTAAGTGTGACAAGTGTGGTGGCACCATGACTAGGGTTCCAGATGTACTAGACGTTTGGTTTGACTCTGGAGCTATGCCTTTTGCCCAACTCCACTATCCATTTGAAAACAAGGAATTATTTGAAAAAGGATATTATCCAGCTGACTTTATCTGTGAAGGTATAGACCAAACTAGGGGTTGGTTCTATTCCCTAATGGCAATTTCAACCATTACCATGGGTAGGGCACCATATAAAAATGTCCTTGTAAATGACCTAGTTGTAGATAAAAACGGACAAAAAATGTCAAAATCAAGGGGCAACACCCTTGATCCATTTGCACTTTTTGATAAGTACGGGGCAGATGCAGTGAGATTTTATTCTCTCTATGTATCCCCAGCTTGGATGCAAACTAAGTTTGACGAAAAAGGCCTTGTAGAAGTTAAAAATAATTTCTTTAGGACTTTTGAAAACGTCTATAACTTCTTTAGCCTTTATGCAGGTACAGATGGACTAACCCTTGCTGATATCAAATCTTTTGAGGGAGTAAAAGTAGACGGAATTGACAAGTGGTTATATTCAAGGTTAAATACTTTGATCAAATCTTATTACGAAGAAATGGAAAACTTTGAATACAATAAGGTAGTTCACGAGATTTCTGATTTCGTTGTAGAAGATTTGTCAAATTGGTATATCAGACGTAATAGAAAGAGATTTTGGTCGCAAGAGCTTACAGATTCTAAGAAGAGCGTTTATAAGACAACCTATGATGTTCTTCTTGCCCTATCTAAGTTGATTGCACCTATAACTCCATTCCTAGCTGAAGAAATCTACCAAAAACTAACTGGAGCAAAGACTGTTCATACAGAAATATTGCCACAAGTAGATGAAAGTCTAATAGATACTAAGCTAGAGGATGATATGGACCTTGTAAGAAAGATTGTAAACCTTGGTCGTGCTTCTAGGGAAAAGGAATCAATCAAGGTACGTCAACCACTTTCAAAGATAATTGTTGATGGTTCTTACAAAGAAAGACTAGAAAACCTTCTTGGTTTGATAAAGGAAGAATTAAATGTTAAGGAAGTTGACTTTGAAGATGATCTTTCAGCCTTCATGGATTATTTCCTAAAACCAGACTTCAGAGTTGTAGGAAGGATTTTCCAATCCAAGGTAAATGACTTTGCCAAATACCTTGCATCTACAGATGCCAAGACCTTTATAGACCAGGTAAACGAAGGCCCAGTTAAGGTAGAAATTGGTGGCCAAGTCTTTGAAGTTACTAAGGACTACTTAGATATAAGAATATCAGCCAAAGAAGGCTTTGATGTTGAAATTGATGGCAATGTCTTTGTAATCCTAGATACAGAAATCACTGAAGACCTAAAAGACGAAGGTTATGTAAGAGAGTTTATCTCCAAAATCCAAAACCTAAGAAAGGATTCTGGCTTTGAGGTGACTGATAGGATAAATATTTCCTATGAGGCAGATGCTGACCTTGCTAAGTCTCTAGATAAGTTTGCAGCAGAAATCAAAAAAGAAACTCTTGCTGATAAACTTGAAAAAACAAGTCTTGATACCAACCCAATCGAGCTTAATGATAAGGAAATAAAAATTAGTCTAGAAAGGCTATAGGGCATAAAGAAAATAGCTTTGCAAGTTTACTTGCAGGCTTTTTTCTTTGCCATATAATTTTTTTAGGAGATAGTATGAAAATTGTTTTAATGAATATGGTAAAAATTTATAATAAAGAAACCAACCAGGTGTTAGTCCTTGACAAGGTCAAAAAATACGGTTGGGAAGGTTTGACATTTCCGGGTGGCAAGGTAGAAATGGGAGAATCTTTTGTAGATTCTGTCATCAGGGAAGCCAAGGAAGAAACCAACCTAGATATCAAAAATCCAAAGCTAGTCGGCATCATTACATGGATATCTGATGAGGGGAAAGATGTTGGTCTTATCTATGAAACTACTGACTTTGATGGAGACTTGGTAGAAGATAATAGGGAAGGCAAACTCTTTTGGATGGATTATGAAGAATTTAAAAATACACATCCAAAGTCCATGTCAATGGACCATATCCTAAAAATCTATGATGGAGAATACAGGGAAGTATTTTGGGATTTTAGGGATGGCAAGGATGAGATAGTATATTTTTAGGTGTGACTTGGCTAGACCAGGTCATTTTTTTGTAGAAGGTTAAACTTACAAAAAATTTAAGCTAGATTTAGCAAGTTTCAAGATATAATCAAATGAGAACCATTGTCAAAATTGAGATAATGTGCTAAAATAGTATCAAGTGTTAGACTGTGAACCAAACATTGAAAACGAGAATGGAAGACAAATGATATTAAATAAAAATGATAATAAGTTAGTAGAAAAATATAATGATTTTGTGAAAAATTCCCCTTATGGACATTTCCAACAGGATATGAGGTGGGCTAAGCTAAAAAGTAATTGGGAGAGTGTGTATTTTTATATAGAGGAAGATGGCGAAATAAAAGCTGCCTTGTCTGTTATCTATATTAAAGACCAAAAAGTTGGCAAAAACTTTTTCTATGGGTCAAGAGGTCCTGTTTGTGACCCTAAAAATATCGAACATTTTACCAAATTAATAGAAGAAGCAAGTGACTTCGCAAGGGAAAATGACGGATTCTTATTGAGGTTAGATCCATACCTAGCTTATGATCCTGAATTAGAAGAAGCTTATAAAAAAGAGGGAATCAATTTTAGGCGAGATAAGAGAAGATCAAGCCAACCTTTGTTAAACATGGTACTGGATATAAATAATAGGAGCGAGGAAGAAATCCTAGCTAGCTTTAGCAAAAATACCAGAAAACACCTCAAGAAATCCTATAGAGATGGGATAGTTACACAAGTTTTGACTGATGAGGGTGTTGATATTTTGTATAAGCAGATTGAAGATACAGCAAGTAGAGCAAATATTGGCCACAGACCTTACCAATATTTCAAAAGCTTGTATGAACTTTTTAAAGATGAGATTAGACTTTCTGTTGCCTATTATGAAGGCCAACCAGTTTGCTCTTCACTTCTATTGTGCTACGGAAATACTGCCACATCCTTATATGGTGGCTCTAATGATGAGTATAAAAGCATGGGTCAAAACTACCAGCTTAATTTTGAAGAGATTAAATATTGTATAGAAAAAAATATTAGATACTACGATATGGGCGGAATATTTGAAACAGACGGCACAGATGGTCTCTATAATTTTAAGAAAAAATTCACCGAAGATAATGTATTTGAAACAGTTGGTGAGATAGATGTAGTTTTAGATCAAGATAATTACAATTTTTATATAGAAGATTTAAATCCTCATTTCAAGAGAGAAGAAGATGAGTCTAATAAAAATTCGTGATCTGAAAAAATACTATAAGCTAGGTGGAACTGTAATTAAGGCCCTAGATGGGATAAATATTGACATCAAAAAAGGCGAATTTATAGCCCTACTTGGCACATCCGGATCAGGAAAATCTACTCTATTGAATATGTTAGCAGGTCTTGAAAGACCTACTAAGGGAAACATTTCTTATGGAAATATTGACCTTACGAAATTAAGTGAGGCTCAAATTACTAAGTTTAGAAACTTAAATATAGGCTTTGTTTTTCAATCCTATAATCTTTTGCCTTATCTTTCTGCATGGGAAAATGTAGCTCTTCCCCTAACCTTTAAGGGAGTAAGCGCAGTGGAAAGAAAAAAGGAAGCAGCTAAAATTCTAAAGGCTGTAGGACTTTCAGATAGGTTGAATAACAAACCAAACGAATTGTCAGGTGGACAACAACAGAGGGTTTCGATTGCAAGAGCATTTGTGGGAAAACCTTCGATAATTTTTGCTGACGAACCAACTGGCAACCTAGATACAAAAACATCCTTTGAAATAATGAAACTTATTAAGGATATAACTACAAAAAACAAGCAAACCTTCATAATGGTAACCCATGATGAAGAAATGACAGAATTTGCCGATAGGACCCTTTTTATGAGAGATGGAAAACTTGATAAGGTCCACGAAAAACTAACCATAGATGAGGTATTATAGATGAACGAAAATGAAAATAACCAAATGGAAGTGTCACCTAATGTAAAAAATCAGCCAAAAATAATGATTTCTTACTACCAGCTAAATCCACAAATTCCTCAAGCTGGTAAGAGTTTTGACCTTTCTTTTGGACTATATAATACAAATGCGAGAAATACCATATATAATTTAAAGGCTACAATCGAGCAAAACCTTGGTGCCCAACCACAAAATAGTGGTGGAAATAATGCTATGGTATCAGATGGGTCAGTTTTTTCTCCAGTCGACCAATCAAATTCTTTTTATGTAGCAGCTCTTTATCCATGGAATACCGCCAACAAAAATATAACTATGAATGTGTTGCCAAATGCTGTTGCAGGAAATTATGTAATCAACCTTGCAATTGAGTATGAAGATGCAGATGGCAACCAATATAAAACTACAGAAGCTATTGGCATCCCTGTAGTTCAAAGGGCTGGGGTAACTATGGGTGAGTTAAAGACAGATGAACTCACAGTGGGAAACCCAACAGAAATGTCAGTAAATATTTATAATACCGGCAAGGATAACCTAAATACCTTTATGTGCGATGTAATTGGCAAGGGGATTGAAATTCAAAATGATAGGAAGTTCATAGGAAATTTCAATACTGGTACCCAAGAGACATTTTCCTTTACTGCGACACCAACCAGGGAAGGTGTAATAGAAGGACAAATTATGCTAACATATGAGGATTCTACTGGGAAATTCCATACTCAGACAAAAAAATTTACTAAGGAAGTAATGGCTGGTATGCCTGAAGATATGCAGGGGGGGATGAACGGAGAGATGACTGGGGAAATGGGCCATGAAGATCCATCAATGGGTCAAGGTTCGCTTCTTACTTCTCCATTTTTATGGATAGGACTCATAGCTATACTTGTTCTTGCAGGAATTTTATATAGGAAAAACAAACGCAAAAAAGAGGATGAGGAGTTATTGATAGACGATGAAGATTAGTGACAGGGTCTTAATGGCGCTAAGAAATCTTTCTCGTAGAAAATCAAGGACTATTTTGACAGTCCTTTCGGTAGTAATCGGCGCCACATCAATCATACTCATGCTTGCCTTTGCCACAGGAATTTCAAATTCTCAAAAGGAAATGATAGACTCTTTTGGCGGACTAACATCAATTACAATCATAGGCGATAATCCAGAAGGAAATATGGAAGTTAAGGAAAATGATATAAATAAGCTCAAAAAAGTAAAGGGAGTAAGGGCGGTTGTGCCTTCAAAAAACTTTTGGGGAGATGTAAGGGTTGATAATGGCGACGACTATATTTTAAACACTTCCTTTGAGGTTATTCCAGATGATGTTTTTAGCCTCTTAACAAGTGATATGTTTGAATGGGGCAAAAATATTTCACCTTCTGATAAGGAAGGGATTGTCCTAGGCCAAAATGCCCAAGTCCAAAAGATTGAGAGGATGCCTGATGGGGGCTGGTCCTCCATGCCAATGGACGGTAGCGGTGACTTTGACTATGGTGCCCACGAATATTTTCTAAGACTAGGCTATAAAGATGAATCAGATGATGGGGTTCACTTTGGCAACGAAAATGAAGACACAAAAGAAAGCTCAAAGCCAACTTTTGTTGATGTAAAAATAAAACCAAGTGGTAAGCTAAATTCAAAGGCCCTTCTTAAAGGTTGGTCATCTTATGTGAATGAGAGTTTCTATAAAAATCTCAAAAAAGAAGATAATAAGCTCCAGTCACCTCAACTAGATATGTCCTATGATGACAAGGGTCAACCTATTTTAGAAAAAACGGATAAAATCAAATATAACAATCTAAGGGTAATAGTTGATGATGTAAATAACCTAGAAGAGATTGAAAAAAACATTAAAAAACTTGGTTATAATACCCAATCGGAAGCAGGCTCTGCAGAAGAAATTAAAAAACAAACAATGCAGGTAACTTTAATTCTTGGCGGGATTGGATCTGTTGCCTTTATTGTATCAGCCATTGGTATTATAAATACCATGCTCATGTCAATCTACGAGAGACAGAAGGAAATCGGTGTGATGAAGGTAATCGGAGCCTCTATCAATGA
This sequence comes from uncultured Anaerococcus sp., assembly GCF_963510915.1. Classification (GTDB taxonomy): domain Bacteria; phylum Bacillota; class Clostridia; order Tissierellales; family Peptoniphilaceae; genus Anaerococcus. The sequence continues at coordinate 16,791 of NZ_CAUPHG010000003.1, forward strand.
TATTAGAGGAATGTTTTTAATAGAATCTGGTTTTATTGGATTTTTCGGAGGAGTGATTGGTCTTATGATTTCACTTGGAGTTGGCAAAGTTTTAAATGGATTCTTGAGTGGCGGCATGATATTTGGTGGCGGAGAAGGTGGAAATATAATTGCCATAAGCCCTCTTCTTGCAATAGTTGGAGTTGGTTTTTCATCCCTAGTCGGAGTTATGGCAGGTTACATTCCAGCAAGACGTGCTACAAAACTATCAGCCATTGAAGCTTTAAGGAGTAACTGATGAAAAAAACTATTATTTTAGCCCTACTGGCTTTAAGCCTTGTGGCTTGTGACGAGAAAGATATAGATGATCCAAGGGTTAAAGACGCCCTTAACCAGGCAAAATTAGAAGTTAATACTAAGGAAGATGCTGAAAATGATTACGAAGATAATGAAGCTAGTCGCAAAGATGAGGATATAAATAGGACTTATCCAAAAGACGAAGTAAAGAAAGACGTAATCTCAGTAGAATCTACAAGTGAAAAAGATGAGCAAGAGTCCAAAGAAGGCAAGGAAGACCAAGTAGAAAAAGAAGATAAAGAGGAAAAAAAGAAATCTAAGAAGGATAAAAAATCTAAGAAGGATAAAAAAGAAACTGCGAATAAGGATGAGAAAAAATCCGAAAAAACAGATGATAAGGAATCCTCAAAAAAAGATAAGTCTGATAAAAAAGAGCTTACCGAAGAAGATTTATTTTTCTCTAATTATAATTTAGTAACAATTAGGGGCGGGGAGGTATGTAGTGCCCTTACAGATTTAAGAGATTATAGTTATGACTTTAATGCATCCTATGTGCCATTTTCAAATAATATCTTTGTCCTAGGTTCTTACGAAGACCATGACTTTACAATCAGGAAAATAAATGGGGAAGAATTGACCCTGCTTTATGATTTTAAAGACAATGAAGAATTTAGGCCAGCAGGCATGATTGGCGATAAGATTTATGGCACATATCATGTCGATAAAAGCAATAAGCAAGAAAAGAAAGATTCTGCTGAATCAGGATTTGGATATGTTGACCTAGATACAGGCAAGATAAATATCTTTGAATCAACTAAGTCTAAAGACGAGGTTATCGGCCAAGTGGCTATTACAGAAAAAGAAGCATTTTACACCAAGCTTAATAAGGATCAAAGCATAGATTTATATAGCCTTGACCTAGAAAAAGACCTTGATCAAAAGGCAGAACTTGTAGAAAAAAATACTCACCTAAATTTTTTATTTTCAGCTAAACATTTTAAAGATGGTAAGGCAGAATATGTAATTTTTAAATCTAGTGACGGCAAAATAAAAATAAATGATGAGGTATATCCTATAAGGGATGGCACAAGTTTTATTGGAGCAAACATGATAACTTGTTCACCAGTAAAATTTGACAAGGCCAAATACCTTTTCAAGATGGATATAGTAAACTACCTCACAGGAGAAACTATTGAAAAAGACCTAGAAACCTATGGCTATAGGGTCGCAAATGGCAAACTTTACTATATAGACTATGATAAAAAGGTACAGAGCCTTGATATAGGCTTATAAAAATAAATAAATTGGCGAGAAAATCACAGCTAGGCTGTGGTTTTTTGCCTATAATATCAAAAGAGGAAGATTATGGATGAAAAGATAATAAAAGATAAGTTGGTAGAATATTTCTTAAAGTATGTGGCAATTCCAAGCCAGTCAGATGACAAAAACAAAGAAGTTCCTTCATCTTCTGGCCAATTGGAGTTGGGTAAGGTCCTAGCATCTGACCTTGAAGACTTGGGACTTGAAGATATATCTATAAATCAATATGGAGTTGTTCAAGCAAGACTTCCTAGAAGGGGCGAAGGAAAAAAATCTCTCGGCTGGGTTGCCCATCTTGATACAGTAGATGTGGGTCTATCTGATAAAATTCATCCACAAATTATAAAAAATTATGATGGTAAGGATATCAATTTAAGCGAGGATGTAGTTTTCTCTATTGAAGACAACCCAGAAGTCCTATCCTATATAGGTGATGACATAATATTTACAGATGGGTCTTCTGTGCTTGGAGCTGATAATAAGGCCGCTATAGCAAATATAATGACTGCTTTGTGGTATTTAAAAGAAAATCCAGAAATAGAACATGGAGAAATTCATATAGCCTTCGTGCCTGATGAAGAAATAGGCTTGAGAGGATCAAGAAAGATAGATTTTAACAAATTTAAGGTAGATTACGCCTACACCATAGATTGCTGTGAGCTAGGTGAACTAATTTATGAAACCTTTAACGCAGCAAGTGGGACTTTAAAAATAAAAGGCGTACCTGCTCATCCCATGTCCTCTAAGGGAAATTTAGTAAATCCAATCATGATAGCCCACGACTTTATAGCTATGCTAGACAGGTCAAAGATGCCAGAAAATACTGAAAATAGAGAGGGATACATTTGGGTAACGGATATTAATGCTGATGTTTTAAATTTAAGACTTGAATTTAATATAAGAAATCACGACAGGGAAAAATACGAAGCAAGCAAAAAATATTTATATAAAATAACTGACCTATTAAAAGAAAGATATAAACGAGCTCAAATAGACATTAAAATATCAGATGTTTATGATAATATAGCAGATAGCATGAATGATGAAAATAAAGTCGCAATTGATAAGCTAAAAGAAATTTTTGACAGACTAGATATACAACAAAAAATCATTCCGATGAGAGGCGGCACAGATGGCTCTTTTCTATCAACAGTAGGGATATTCACCCCAAATTATTTCACAGGAGCCCAAAACTTCCATTCAAACAAAGAATTTTTACCAATAGACAGTTTTTATAAGTCATTTTTGGTAAGCTTAGAATTGATGAAGGATAAAATTTAATACAAGTTTGAACAATTGCAAAGCCTCCTTATGGGGCTTTTTAATTTCTTAGCTTGTAAATTAAGCAAAAGTAATTTCAGAAATCTATTTAAAATTGAAAATGTTTGCCTAAGCCTTATAATGAAAACGAAGTTTGAACAGTAAAAGATTTGGAGGATTTATGTATAAAAGTGAAGTTATAGATTTATTTTATCCTGGACTTGAAGGTTCTCCTTATTATAGGATACCAAGTCTGGCTAGGCTTAAAAATGGAAACATACTAGCATGTGCCGACCAAAGGCTAGAAACAGAAAGTGATTGGGGAGGAAAAATAGAACCTGCTCTTAGGATTAAAAAATTTGGAGAAGACAGGTTTTCTGATGTTATAAAACCGTTCTATGCAGCAGATACAAAATCACCTAATCCTAGCTACACTATTGATACTTGTCTGTTCCCGGCAGATTATGAAAATAACAAAAAAGTTTATATGGTAATAGATAAGTTTAAGTCAAATGGCAATTATCTCACATCAAAGAAGGGCACAGGATATATAGAAGTGGATGGTGAAAAATGTCCTTTACTTTTCTACACTAGTCAAAATAGGCTCTTGTTCGAGAAAATTAATGAGAGATATTATATAAAAAATGGAAAGATTTACACAATGAACCATGAGGAAACTGATCTTAGAGTAGTGATGAAGGATGCTTATCCATTTGATAAATTAGGGGATATTTACATGGGTGATGATATTATGGGAAATATTTATTCTGATAGGTCTTTCTTGCAAGTTCACCAAACTTCTTACCTTTGGTTTACATACTCAGAAGACGGAGGAGAAAACTGGACTTCGCCAAAGGATATATCCATGGACGTTGCAGACGATTGGATGATGTTTTTGGGAGTAAGCCCTGGTAGAGGTTTACAATTACCTACGGGTAGGCTCTTAGTGCCAATATATTTTACAACTGATAATGCTGATGACATCTATGATTTAAGAGAACACGCCGCCTTGATTTATTCAGATGATTTTGGAGAAACTTGGGATAGGTCAAAGTCTGTAAATGATTTTGGCGATTACAATTCCCTTTTAGGAAAAGTGAAAACAAACACCAGTGAAAGCCAGATTGTTCGCTTAAATGACGGAACCTTAATTTTATTTTCTAGGACAACATCTGATAAATTAGTATATTCATATTCTTACGATGATGGGCAGAGTTTTGGTGAAAGTCTGGTTGAAACAGACTTTGAATCTGAACCTTTTTGTATGGTATCCATTTGCAAATATGATAGAGATGGTAAACAATACATTTTAGTTTCTAATCCCAAGGGACCTTGTAGGACCAATGGGTTTATTAAGATTATGGAAGTAGGCAATGGTAATAGGCTAAAGACTATAAAGGAAAAACAAATAAATTCAACTAACTTTACTTATTCTTGTATAGAGAAGATTTCAGACGATGGAATTTTTGGACTCTTGTACGAGCAAAGAGAAAACTCAAATGGTGAAGATAAGGAACATTTAAAATATACAGAATTTGATTTTGACTGGCTAATGTCATAGAATAATCGAAAGTACTTTCAAAAAAATAATAAAATTTGAAATTATTTTTAGTATGTATTATAATAAACGTAGTAGGAAAATGTTTTTTTGAGTTAGCCATATAAATATAGGAATAATTCATTTTTAAAAAACATTAAAAATTTTTCTAATTAGGAGGGAAAATGAAAAAGAATTATGTTTTAGGTCTAGCATTGTCAGCAATCATGCTACTAACATCTTGTGGTGGAGGAGCAAAGGCACCTGAGAATAAGGATGCAGACGCTAAGAAAGAAACAAAGGTAGAAGAAACAGCTAAGAGCGATAATGGTGAAAAATCACTAAGGATGTTGTTTGATAAACAAGGCGAAGGAACAAATTTTGATACACCTTGGTGGAACCGTGGAGACATATATAAGGTTATTACCTTTAGGTCTTTATTTAAGGCAAATCCAGAGCTTACAGAATTTAAAGAAGATCTTCTAGATTCTTATACAATGGCTGATGATGGAATGAGTTATGAATTTAATATCAAAGATGGTTTAAAATGGTCAGATGGTTCTGATCTAACAGCAGCAGATGTTAAGTTCTCTATAGAAGGAGCTTTAAAGGGAGCTAAGGTCAACTCAATTTATAAGAGTGCCTTCTCTTCTATCAAGGGAGCAGGAGACTACAAAGATGGCAAGGCAGATGAAGTTGTAGGTCTAAAGGTAGATGGAAACAAACTTACTATGGAAATGGATAAGTCAGTTGGAAACATGATTCCAATTCTTTCACAATTTGCTATACTTCCAAAGGCAGGCTTTGATGGAGTTGATATGACAGAATACCACACAGCTGACTTTTGGAAAAAACCAATTACAGATGGTATGTATAAGGTCAAAGAAGTTGTTACAGACTCTTACCTAGCCCTTGAACCAAACGAAAATTATGAAGGTCAAGCACCAAAAATCCAATCTGTAGTAGTAAATATTGTACCATCTGATGCTAAGCTTAACTCAGTATTAGGCGACCAAGCAGATGTATTTAATTCTAAAGTTCCAACAGAAATCAAAGCAGTTTCTGAAAAAGATAACTGGGAAGGTCAAACAGTTGATACACTATTCTATTACTATCTAGTATTTAATCAAACAGGTAATGACCAAAGACCAGCAAGCGAGTGGATCCAAAATCCTAAGTTCAGACAAGCTATCTACTATGCAATTGATAGGGAAAATCTAACAAAGAATCTCTTCCCTGGTCTTGCAGAAGTATCTACATTTGGTGTTCCAGCAAAAGATGCTGATAACAAAAATGAAAAAGCTGAAAAATATGCTTACAATCCTGAAAAAGCAAAAGAAATCCTAAAAGAAATTGGTTACACAGCAGATGCGCCACTAGAATTTAGGTATTACATGGCTGACCAATCATCAGTTGACCTATATAACTCTATAGCTCAAAACTTACAAGATGTTGGTATCCAAGTAAACGTACAAAAGTTTGCTGGCGATGCTACCCAAGAATTAATGGAACTAAGAAACTATGATATAGCTCTAAAAGGTCTATCAGCCTTTGGTTATGAAGAATGGTATGGAGAATATGTTCCAGCTAACAATAACCTCGTAAGAGTATTTGGTGAAGAAGTTGGTAAAAAATACGAAGGTCTTTACAATAATCTTTTACAAGAAACAGACAAAGCTAAGAGAGCTGAGATACTAAAACAACTCCAAGCTATCGAAGAAGAGGACTTATCAAAAGAAGTAATCTTCATGCTTAAAAATGAAATACTAGTAAATACTGATAATGTAAATACTAACGGAGCTAAGTTTACAAATCCATGGTTTGCAGCAGATATCGGATTTGAAAATTGGGAGCTTAAATAGTTATTTAATTAGGGGCGACAACTGTTGCCCCTTAAATTTTAAAAAATAAAGGCAAGGTATTAATAATACCTTATCAAAAGGAGAAAATATATGAAAAGCAATGGCAATATATTTAAATACATAATAAAGAAATTAATTCAGATGATACCGATGCTTATAGTAATTTCTTTTTTGATATTTGTTGCCCTACAGGCTATGCCGATAGACCCTATAAACTATCTTTTACCTCCAGGAACCGCCAGAGATCCTGCTATAATAGCAGAGCTTAGGGCGAAGTATGGATTAGATGATCCAATCTTCATCCAATACGGTAGATGGATAGGGCAGGTTGTGAAGGGCGATTTTGGATATTCAATAATTAATGGACAACCAATTAAAGATATACTAGCACAAAAACTACCAGCCACAGTTGAACTTGCTCTAGCAGCTTTACTAATTTCATCTGTTTTAGGAATACTTTTAGGTATTTTATCAGCTGTCAACCAAAATGGACCAATAGACTATATAGCTAGGGTTATAGGTGTAATTGGGCAGTCAATTCCAGAATTCTTATTCGGTATTGTTTTGATATCAGTATTTGCCCTATCACTAGGTTGGTTTCCTGTTGGCGGTAGAAATGTTTACGGTATGACAAGTTTTTGGGATAAGGCAAAGAATTTGGTTCTTCCTGCTTTAGCTTTATCTATTGCGATGATAGCTACAGTTTTAAGATACACAAGGAACTCTATGCTAGGTGTTATGAACCAAGAATATATAAAAACTGCAAGAAGCAAGGGAATACCTGAATGGAAAGTTTACCTTAAACACGCCTTTAGAAATTCTATGGGGCCAATCCTTGTTACAATTATGTTAAGGATTCCAGGCTTAATCGGAGGTTCAGTAGTAATAGAATCTGTTTTCAATTGGCCAGGCATAGGCTCAACCCTAATGGGTGCTGTAACTAGTGGAGATTACCCTATAATAATGGTAACAACCCTACTTATAGCTACAGTTATGTTGATTATTTCTTTTATGGTTGATGTATTAAGTGCAATACTTGACCCAAGAATTAGATTGTAGGTGAAATTATGACAGAAATTAGAAAAGAAAAAAAATCATCTTTGGCAAAAAGATCTCTACAAAAATTCTTATCCAATAAATTAGCCATAGTGGGTTTAATTATCGTTCTACTTATGATTTTATCAGCGGTTTTTGCCCCAATCCTAGCCACATTTGACCCAAATAAGATAGACATGGCAAAATTAAACCAAGCTCCAGGAGGAGACCATATATTTGGGACAGACTCGACTGGGCGAGACCTATATTCAAGACTCCTTTATGGAGGTAGGATATCAATCTTAATTGGCATTACATCAGCCATAACTACTTCAATAATAGGAACGATTTTTGGTCTGATAGCTGGATATTTTGGAAGAGCGATTGACGTAATCCTTATAAGGATATCTGAAATTTTACAATCATTCCCGATGATTATTCTTGTTATGGTTCTTGTAACTATCCTTGGTCCATCAGTTTCAAATATGATTCTGGTCTTTACGCTAATTGGATGGATGACAGTTTTTAGAATAGTAAGAAATGAAGTTTTAAGACTTAGAGAAGAAACTTATGTAGAAGTAAATAAAGCTTTTGGTATCTCTGACTTTGCTATTATGTTTAGGGATATTTTACCAAACACCCTAAGTCCAATTATAGTAGCGACAACAATTAACATTGCATATTTTATCCTCCAAGAAACAGGTTTATCCTTCCTTGGTCTTGGTGTACCAACCAATGTACCAACTTGGGGCACAATTATTAATGCAGCTAAATCCATAACAGTTATCCAAATGTATAAGTGGCAATGGGTTATACCAGGACTCTTTATTTCTCTATTTGTAATGAGCATAAACTTTTTAGGTGATGGTCTAAGAGATGCTCTTGATCCAAGAAACTAGGTGACTTATGGAAAATATAATTAAATTAAGAAACCTATCTACAGAATTTAAGGTAGGTAAGAAATATAATAAAATAGTAAAAAACGTAAGTCTAGATGTGAAAAAAGGACAGATTTTGTCAATAGTTGGAGAATCTGGCTGCGGAAAATCCGTAACTGTAAATTCTATGGTAAAACTTTTACCTAAGACTGCAAGGATTAGCTCAGGCACATCTGAATTTAATAAGGAAGATGGGACTACAGTAGACATCTTGAAGGAAAAACCATACGGTAAAAAGATGAGGAGCATTAGAGGTAAGGAAATTGGAATGATTTTCCAAGACCCAATGCAATCCCTTAATCCAGTTTATACTGTTGGTGATCAGATTTTGGAAAATATTCTAGAGCATAGGAAGATTTCCAAAAAAGAAGCTAGGGAAATTGGCATAGAGATGCTGAGAAAACTTGGCATTCCTGAGCCGGAATCAAGATTTGATAATTACCCTCACCAGTTTTCTGGCGGTATGAAGCAGAGAGCCATGATCGCTATAGCTATGGTTAATAACCCAAACTTGCTTATAGCCGATGAGCCAACAACAGCTCTTGACGTTACCATACAAGCTCAGATTATGGATTTGATGAAAGATTTAAGAGACAAGGAAGGAAAGTCTGTAATTCTTATTACACATAATATGGGGCTTGTAGCAGAGGTCGCTGACCAGGTGGCAGTAATGTATATGGGCAGGGTAATAGAGTATGGTAATGTCACTGATGTCTTTAATAATCCAACTCATCCATACACTAAACTCTTGTTAAAGTCTGTGCCAGTCCCAGGTATGGATAGGGATAAGAAACTTTCAACCTTACCAGGAGAGACTCCAGATCCTGCTAATTATGTAAAGGGATGTGAATTTGCTAATAGATGTGCCTTTGCCACAGAAGAATGCCTAAATAGAGATATCCCTCTTTATAGGGTGGAATCTAGTCATACCTGCAGATGCCTTTTATTAGATATAGAAAAGGAGGTTATAGATGAAAGCAAATGAGAAAACAAGAGAAATATCTGATGATATTCTAGTCAGAAATGAAATCAAGGATGAACTTGTTTTTGATGTCAAAAATCTAGAAACACATTTTCCAATCTATGAAGGTACATTTCTCAAAAAACAAACTGGTGCTGTGAAGGCGGTTGATGGGGTATCCTTTAAGGTAAGACGTGGTGAGACTGTTGGCGTGGTAGGAGAATCTGGATGTGGTAAAACTACCCTAGGCAAGTCAATTATGAGACTTGAAAATCCTACTGGTGGTGAAGTTTTATACAATCTCCATGGCAAGATGACAGATGTGACAAAGTTTGACAAGAAAGAATTATTTGAATTTAGAAAAGAAGTTCAGATGGTATTCCAAGATCCATATTCAGCCCTAAATCCAATGAAAAAAATCTACGATTCATTTAGGGCACCTCTAGTAGCCCATGGTGTTACAGAAAAGCAAGATATAGATATGGTAATTGAAGATAGGTTAAAAAGGGTAAACCTAAGACCCGATTATATGTACCGTTATCCACACGAATTTTCTGGTGGTCAAAGGCAGAGATTATGTATAGCCAGAGCTCTTTGTGTATCACCAGAGGTTGTTATCCTAGATGAACCAGTATCAGCCCTAGACGTATCAATTCAAGCTCAGGTAATTAACCTACTCCAAGGTATCCAAAAAGAACTAGATTTAACCTATATATTCATAGCCCATGACCTATCAGTTGTAGAATATATTTCTGATAGGATAGTAGTAATGTACTTAGGTAATATCATGGAAATATCATCAAGTGAAAAGCTGAATAGAAATCCAGCTCATCCTTACACCCAGGCTCTATTGTCAGCTGTGCCAATCCCAAAAGTGGGTGCTGATTCAAAGAGAATTGTGCTAGAAGGAGACGTACCTAGCCCAATAAATAAGCCATCAGGCTGTCCATTCCACAATAGGTGTAGTAAGTGTATGGAAATATGTAAGAGCGAGGTTCCAAAAAGAGTTTTAATAGATGATGACCACGAAGTAGCTTGCCATTTATATACAGGCAAATAAAATAATTAAGGAGATAAAATGAGTAAATTTACAATAAAAGACTTTAAGGGAGTTATTCCTGCTTCACTTTCAATATTTGATATCAACGAAAACCTAGACATTGAAGCTACCAAAGAATTTACTAAATTCTTGCTAGGATTTGATATCCATGGCCTTTACCTAACAGGTTCTACAGGGGAAGGATTCTTAATGAAATCTGAGGAAAGAATGGAAACTGTAAAAGCTGTTATGGAAGTAGCAGGAGATAAAATACCAGTTGTTGTTCATGTAGGAAATATTGGAACAAAAAGGACAATTGAACTTGCAAAACAAGCAAAAGAAGCAGGAGCTACAGCGATTTCATCTGTCCCACCTTTTTATTGGCATTTCAACAGTAAACAAATTTTTAATTATTACAAGGATATAGCAGAAGCAGTTAATATACCAATGATAATTTACAATGTGCCTCTTGCTGGAATGATGAGTGCTGAAATGATTAAAGAATTATCTCAAATAGAAAACATAAAAGGTGTTAAATATACCAACACAGATATATACCAAATTCCACTTATCAAAGAAGCAGTTGGCGATGATTTCATGGTGTATGGCGGGGCAGATGAACTAGCAAGCTCTAACCTCCTAGTAGGCGTAGATGGCATAGTTGGTTCTTTCTACAATTTAATTCCAGATTTATTTTTAAAAATAGATGGGTCAATCAAAAATAATGAAGTAGCTAAGGCTTACGCTTTACAAAAAAATGCAGTAAGGATAATTTCCTACCTAGTTGATGGTGGAAATATGGTAGCAGGAATCAAAGCCGTTCTTAGAGAAGCTGGAATAAATGCTGGCTATGCTAGGAAACCATTTATAAACTTCTATGGAGAAGACCAAAAGAATCTTGCCAGAGGACTAGTTGACCTAGCCAACAAATACGATATGAAAAATATCCACGTAATCGATAAGCTTAGAGAGAAATATTAATGGCGATTTTATGCTTAGACATAGGCGGAACAGAAATTAAGTCCATGCTAAAGAGAGAAGATTTTGAAAAAACTCTTGCAAATTTTCCTTCGAAGGCTGGAACTAATGCTCCTGACATAAGGAACGATGTTTTTAGCCTAGTAGATGAACTAAAAAATGATTATGATATTGATGGGATAGCAATTTCGACAGCTGGTATGGTTGATTACAAAACAGGTATCATAGCTGGTCATGGTCCAACTTTTAAAAACTACAAAGGGTTCGACTGGAAAAAAGAAATTAAAGACGAACTCGGTATACCTGCTGTTGTTGAAAATGACGTAAAGGCAGCAGCCATGGGGGAATTAACCTATGGAGCGGGCAAGGGATTTAATTCAGCTTTTGTTCTAACTGTTGGAACAGGTATCGGCGGGGCCCTTATCCTAGATGGTAAAATTCACAGGGGTGCAAGTGGCCATGCTGGAGAAATTGGTTATATGCCTTTCGAAACTGATAAATTCGAAGCTCTAGCTTCAACTAGCGCCCTAGTTAAGAATTCACAAAAGTTTTATCCAGATAAAAACTTTAAAAATGGCAAGATAATCTTTAATGCAATTGATGATGGGGATGAGGATGCTATTAAACTTGTAGACGATATGACAAGGTTTCTTGCACGAGGTATTGCTAATATAATGCTAATAGTAAACCCTGAACTTATATTAATTGGTGGTGGTATAAGCGAACAAAAAGAAAAATTTTTAGACCCAATTATAGAAAAAGTTAGGGCCTATGTTCCAGAGAATATTTTTGCAGCTACAAGGATAAAAGCAACTGAGCTTGGAAATAAATCTGGACTTTATGGAGCTTATGCTATTTATAAGCAAAATATAAAATGAATGAAAATTATGAATCAATCTTGCCATTAATTGAATCAAAATATGAAGAATTAACTGAAGTAGAAAAAATTATTGCTGATTATTTCCTGGATACAGAAGATGTTGACCTAACATCAAAGGCTGTTTCAAAAAAACTATATACATCAGAAGCGGCCCTAACACGTTTTGCAAAAAAACTAGGATTAACTGGCTATAGGGAGTTTGTATATAGGTTCAAAATTTCGAGAAAGATGAGTTTTGCCAAGAAAAGAGAAACGGCTAGTCCTATTTTTGATACCTATAGGGAGATTCTTTTAAAATCCTACAACTTATACTCTTATGAAGATTATGATAGGCTTGTTGATGCTATCCTATATTCAAAAAGAATTTATGTTTACGGAGTAGGATCCTCAGGTAATCTTGCGGATGAATTTGCTACAAGACTTATAAGGTTAGGATTCGATGCAGAAGCTGTAACAGATACCCATATGCTTTTATTAAATTCAGTTAGGCTTAGCAGGGGAGGTATGGTTATTGGAATATCTTATTCTGGTAAATCTATAGAAGTTATTGAAGGACTTAGGAAAGCTTCCAAGCTTGGATTAAAAACTGTGCTTTTTGTATCAAATGATCAAAGCAATTGGTCAAATGACTTTGATTTTGTAATGCTATTAGCTCATAAGCAAAATTTAGAATATGCCAATATAATATCTCCTCAGTTTCCGGCTATGGTCATGTTAGATATTCTTTTCAAAAAGCTTTATGATAAGAGACTGACATCAGGTGATGTATATATGAAATCTGTAAATGAAATGCTTCAGGTAGTAAAGGAGAAAGACGATGGAAATTAATGAAAAACTTAGTAAGGGTCTAATTGTTTCCTGTCAGGCCCTTGATGATGAACCCCTCCATTCATCTTTTATAATGGGCAGGATGGCTCTCGCAGCAAAAATGGGAGGAGCTGTTGGAATTAGAGCAAATACTGTAGATGATATAAGAGAAATAAAGAAAAATGTAGATTTGCCTATAATTGGCATAATCAAAAAAGATTATGAAGATAGCAGTGTATATATAACACCAACTATGGATGAGGTAGACGAATTAGTAAAAGAAGGTGTTGAAATAATAGCAACCGATGGTACTAATTCGAAAAGACCTAAGAATAAGGGGCTTGAAGATTTTTATAAGGAAATAAGATCTAAATATCCAGATATAAAACTTATGGCAGACTGTTCTACACTTGATGAAGCTTTGTTAGCTGACAAATTGGGATTTGATTATATTGGCACAACCTTAGTTGGTTATACAAAACAATCCCAAAATGATAAAATTGATGCCGATGATTTTAAAATTCTTAGGGAAATAATAGATAAATGTAATCATCCAGTAATAGCTGAAGGAAATATTGATACACCAGCGAAAGCCAAAAGAGTATTAGAACTAGGCGCTTTAACAGTAGTTGTTGGTGGTGCTATAACAAGGCCACAAAATATAACAAAAAAATTTGTTGCTTGCATCGAAACTTTATAATAAATACCCTCTATTAAAAAGAATCCCAAAATTATAAGCAATTTCGGGATTCTTTTTTATACTATTAATTATTAAAACTTTTTAATTTTCTTTGTAAATTTTTCTTTTATTTCATCAAGACCGTCTACTTTTAGGATGAAGATTATTGCAAGGTAGACTATAGATCCTACTAGGATGGTTATTAGGAGGCCTAGGTTTGATGGTTTTAAATTATAGGTGTATTTTACAATAAATCCTAGAGCTATGCCGCCTATAGTAATTTTTCCTAAGTTTTTAAAGATATAAGTCTTATTGAGTTTGCCAAAATATTTTCTATACATAAGTATAGCAAGACCTACTAGGACAAACTGACTTATTGTTGTGGCTAGGGCAAGACCTACTAGACCGTATTTTCCGCTTAGAGCATAATCTAAAAACACATTAACACAGAGTTGGATAAAGGAGATTATGGTTGGAATTTTTGTATTTTGTACCGAGAAGAATGACAGGTATAAAAGATCGGCAACAGCTGGACCTATTAGGTAGATGGTGTAATAAAATAGCACATCAGCTGTCCTTATCATATCTTCATAGCCAAATGCTCCCCTCATGTAAACAAAGGATATGATTGGTCTTGATAGGACCATAAGCCCAACTAGGGAAGGTACAAATAAAATCATTATTTTAACCAGGGTTTTTGAAGTTACATTTTTAACTTCTGCAAAGTTTTTTTCTGCAGTAAGTTTTCCAATTAGGGGGTAGGCTGTAATTTGAAATGGCACTATGAAGGTTGATGACACTATCCTTAATATTTTAAGGGAATAGTTTATTACTGAAACACCACCGTCATTAGCAACGATTGATGCAAAGGATTGGTCAACTATGGTTGATATATAGACAGCTGCCATGGAAAATATTGTGGGTATGGATAGCCTAATTAAAGTTTTAATATCATCATCTATTTCAACTTTGCCCCTAATTCTCTTAAAACCAGCCTGGCGAATTTTATGTGGAAAAACTGCAAATTGGATAAAATACGCTAGGAATATTCCGCCTGCCATGATGTAAATATTTCCTTTGGAAATTGCTACTGTTATTCCCAAAATTATATTTAGGATAAGGAGGGGTAGGGCTGGCGTTATGAAATCTCCCTTGATTTGCAAATATGACGAGAAGATAGCTGCATAAATATTTGGATACATAGTTAATATAACAGCTCTCATAAAAAGTGATGCGATTTTTAATTTTTCTCCGTCATAGCCAATGGCAAACATTTTTACAATGAAAGGTGCAAAGACTAGCCCTAAAATCATTATTGTCGTACATAAAAATAGGGAAAAGTTAAGGAGTTTATTGGTAAAGGCATTGCCTTCTTGGGGTCCTCTTTCCTTGCTTATTTTTGAGAAGGTCGGGATGTAGGTTTTTGATAGGGCATAGGTTATAACTGAGAAAATCAAGGTTGCAGCAGTTGTTGATGTGTTAAAGGCATCTGTTATGGCACCTGTTCCATAAAAATATGAAAATACCATTTCTCTAAAAAATGAAAAGAGCTTGCCAATAAGATTTAATATCATGAGAATAAGGGTGTTATTCATAAAACCTCCCAGTTTTATAAGTAAGGTTGAAAATTTTAGCAAAAAGTAGATAAGCAGGGAAATTTCCTCGCTTATCTACTTTTGTTTTTGATATTATATTTTTTTTCCTGGCTCTTTTTAGAGACCATATTTTTTTGAAATTTTTATTAATAATCATTAGTTATTTAAGAATCTCTTCAAGAATTCTTGTGTCCTTTCATGTGTAGGGTTTTCAAACATATCTTTAGCAGTACCGATTTCTAAGATTATACCCTTATCCATGAAAAGTACCCTATCAGAGACATCCCTAGCAAAATCCATCTCGTGGGTTACAACAACCATGGTCATACCAGATTTGGCAAGGTGGGTCATTACCTCGAGAACTTCACCAACTGTCTCTGGGTCAAGAGCGGAAGTTGGTTCGTCAAAGAGGAGGACATCTGGATTCATACAAAGGGCTCTAGCTATGGCAACTCTTTGTTGTTGACCACCAGAAATCTGGCTTGGTTTGGCGTTTATATATTGGGCCATACCTACAGATTCAAGGTATTTAAGGGCTGTTGCCTTGGATTTTTCCTTCGATTTGTTAAGGACCTTAACCTGACCAACCATACAATTTTCTAGGATGTTTTTGTTGGCAAAGAGGTTAAAGTTTTGAAAAACCATACCAACCTTGGACCTGTATTTTCTCCTATCAAAGGAATGGTCTAGGATATTTTCTCCTTCATAGATTATTTGGCCACTGGTAGGCTCTTCAAGGAGGTTTAAGCAGCGAAGAAGTGTTGACTTACCAGACCCTGATGAGCCTATAATTGTAACCACTTCGCCCTTTTCAACTTCCATATTTATATCTTTGAGAACGAGGTTGTCTCCAAATTTTTTTTCTAAATTATTTACTTTGAGTATTGACATTTATTGCTCCTGTTGATGATTCTAAGATAAAGTCCCTATCGCTAAATCTTCTTTCTAGTAGTAGTAATAATCTAGTAATAGTAAAGGTTAGGACTAGGTAGATTACTGCTGTGATTAGGTAGGTTGGGAAATATTGGTAGGTTGATCCTGCAACAGACTTAGACATGAAGAATAATTCTGTAACAGAGATTACGTTAAGAACTGATGTATCCTTGATATTAATCACGAACTCATTTCCTAGGGAAGGAAGGATGGTTCTAATAGTTTGTGGGAGGATAATACCAGTCATGGCTTGCCAGTTGGTTAGACCAATAGCTTTACATGCCTCAAATTGTCCACTATCAACCGCATTGATACCACCACGAACTACTTCTGAAAGGTAGGCACCTGTGTTTATTGATACGATTAAAATCGCTGCAAACATGGTTGAAAGGTCGATATCGAAATATTGTTTCAACCCATAAAAAATGATTACGGATTGAACCATCATTGGTGTACCCCTGAAAACTTCTACATAAACTGAAAGTAAGATGTTTACAAGCTTGTGGAAGTAATATCCGATAGGATTTGTTCTCTTATTAACATCAATTCTTCTAATGATTGCTACTAAAAGTCCAATTATAAAACCTAAAATGGTTGATAAAATTGCTATAAATAAGGTATTTACAACACCTTTTAGGAAGAGAGATGAGTACTTTCCCCAAATTTCTTTAACTTCTGTGATAAAAGTTTTTGGAGCTTCATCCTTGGTAGTTATAGCTACCATCTCGGTCATTATTTCATCTTGAACCTTATCTATATCAAGTTCTTTTAGATAGTTATTAATTTCTTCTGTCATTGGAGAGCCTTTTACAAGACCTACTGCAATGGTTGTATCAGAATCAGAAGTCTTGAAGTTATGCTCATCATCAAATTTTATATAGGTGAGGTTTGGATTTGAAGAAATAGCTGACTCAGCTCCTGCTTCTTCAGAAATATAACCGTCAAGTGTACCGGCATTGGTAGCTGCAATCATAGTTGGGAAAGAATCCATAGGTTCTTGTTTATCTACGCCTTCCATCTGGTCTACCATGTTGGCGTGGAAGGTACCAAGCTGGCCTGTTATCTTTGCTCCCTTAAAATCGTTAATTGATTTGGCATTTATATATTTTGAATTTTTTGGTACAACCACAACCATTTTTGCCCTATAGTAAGGAAGGGAAAAGTCGATTTGCTGGCGCCTTTCATCAGTTGGACTCATACCTGCAAGGATGGCATCAATCTTGCCACTAGTTAGGGCAGGGATAAGTCCGTCCCATTCAATTTTATAAATTTCAAGTTTTTTGCCAAGCTTATCTGCAATATTTTTTGCAAATCTCACATCGTAGCCGTTAGCATATTCGCCTGGTGAATTGGCAACAGGCACGCCTCCGTTTGAATCATCTGTCTCTGAGAAGTTGTAAGGAGCGTAGTTTACTTCCATACCAACTCTTAGTACGTCTTCACTTGCATAGGTCTTTCCAATTGGAAATAAAAGAATAAGTGCAAGTAAGAAATTAACAAGTCTTTTCATAATATTCCTTTCTAAAATTTATTTGATTGTAGATTCAAAAAAAGCCCTTATCATCCATCGCTGGATAATAAGGGCGAAAATCGCGTTACCACCTTAATTCATGTATTTTTCACAAAATACACCTTAGAAAGTACAATCATACTCCTTTGCTATAACGTGCAAAACTCGTCCTCGGATCAAATCCCCGAGAAGACTCCAAGTCTTTATTCGCTAAAGTCATCGATATCCCTTCACACCAACTGGGATTCTCTTTAATCTTTTTCCTTAGTTACTCTTCTCTTCTTTGTCTTTAGTTTAGTTTACACGCATACCTAAAAAAAGTCAAGTTTATTTTTTGGAGTAAAGTATTTATATGGATTTACGTGAAAGAAGAATAGAAATTATAAAAATTTTACAAGAGGCAAAAGAACCTATTTCTGGAAAGGACTTGGCAGAAAGATTTGGCTTATCAAGACAGGTAATAGTCAAAGATATTGGTATCCTAAAGGCAGAAGGAGTAGAAATTATATCAACTAATAGGGGCTATAAGATAAAAGATAAGCAAGTCTGCGAGATGGTTGTAAAGGTCAAGCATGACAAAAGTGCCATAGGCGATGAGCTAAATATCTTAGTTGATAGAAACATCACCATTAAGGATATTTTTATAGTTCACAAGGTCTATGGTACTATTAGGAAAAATCTTGATATTTCTTCAAGAAATGGAGTAAGGATATTTTTAAAAAATCTTGAAAATGATGCACCCCTTCTAAGGCTAACCGATGGTGTACATTATCATAGCCTTGTTGCCAAAAATCTTGATGATATGGAGAAGGCTTTAAATATATTAAGAGAGAAAAAATATTTATTGGAATAATTTCCCGGTGTATATACAGATAGTTTGTTTTGTGGTATCATAAAATAGATTATTGATTTTATGAGAGGAAATTATGAAAGAATTTTTAAAGAAAAAAGGAATTAGTCTGGATCCTAGGGTTTATTTTATTGATGCCTTGGGAGCTATGGCCTTTGGTTTGTTTGCTTCCCTACTAATAGGAACCATAATTAATTCTGTGGGAAAGGTTTTTGAAATATCCTATTTTACGGAAAGAATTTGGCCTTTGGCAAGTTCTGGCGCAGGAGCTGCGATTGCAACTGCCATTGCCTATAGCCTTGATGCGCCAAAATTAGTTTTCTTTGCCAATACTATTGTTGGCCTTGGCGCCTATGAGCTTGGCGGTCCAGTTGGAGTTTATGTGGCAAGTATAATAGCTGTTGAATTTGGTAAACTTGTGTCAAAATCAACAAAACTTGATATAATAGTAACTCCTCTTGTCACAATCCTAGCTGGAGTGGTATTGGGAGATGCGGTAGGACCTTATGTAGCAAGTTTTATGACAATGCTTGGTGATTTTATAGTAAGGGCAACTGAGATGCAACCATTTTTCATGGGAATAATTATTTCTGTATCAATTGGTGTAGCCCTCACCCTACCCATATCTTCGGCAGCTATCTGCATGATGTTATCCCTATCGGGTCTTGCAGCAGGGGCTGCGACTGTTGGCTGTTGTTGTCAGATGGTTGGTTTTGCTGTTATTTCCTATAGGGACAATGGGATTGAGGGACTTTTTGCCCAGGGGCTAGGTACATCTATGTTTCAAGTGCCAAATACTATCAAAAACCCTTGGATTTGGCTTCCACCAACTCTTGCATCAGCTATTCTCGGACCAGTTTCAACCATGGTCTTTAAGATGACAAATATTCCCCTAGGCGCAGGAATGGGAACAAGTGGTTTGGTTGGTCAAATTGGGACTTTTCAGTCAATGGCAGGAGAAAATTTTACAAGTCTTGTAATAAAGCTAGTACTTATACAAATTATTTTGCCAGCGGTTTTATCTCTTATAATCTATAAGATAATGAGGGAGAAAAACTTAATCAAAGACGGGGATATGAAAATAGATTTCTGATAAGAAAACTTATACCAACCATTACTTAAAATTATTTTAATGGAAATTTAATGTAAATATCATATAATTAAGACAGAAAGCATAGTAATATGCTTTTTTCTATTTGTAGAACTTTAAATTTTTGAATTAGGAGTAAATATGGAAAATAAAAAAATGAATTTCGATAAATTTAAAATAAAAACCCAACCAGGAACTCATATAGGA
>NZ_CAUPHG010000004.1:0-35763 GCF_963510915.1 uncultured Anaerococcus sp.
CCTTGATTTTGTCTGTTATTTCTTCAAGCCCCCTATCAAAGATAGCGACAAGACCACTATTGATTTTTTCTGGCCCAGGTATATTTAGCTTATATGATATGACAGTTTTTTCTGGATGGATTAGTAATTTTTTTCTAATCTCCTCCCTCCTCCTGTCCCTATTTTCAAGAACTTCTTTGAGATCTACATAAGTTTTACCTTTAAAATATTTACCCATACTTCTCCCCACATAAGAAAAATCGTTCCAAGTCGAAATTTCTTAGCTTGGAACGATTTTACTAATTCTTTAAAACCTTACTTTTTGTATTCATCCTTAACTGCCTTGGCTACTACTTCTGCCACGCCTTCTTCGAAGGCACCTGGAATTACATAGTCAGCTGACAATTTATCTTCACTTACAAGACCAGCAAGGGCTTTAGCAGCAGCTAGTTTCATAGCGTCTGTGATTTCTTTTGCATGGATATCAAGAGCCCCTCTAAAAATACCTGGGAAAGCTAAGACATTGTTGATTTGGTTAGGGAAGTCTGACCTTCCTGTAGCAACAACTTTAGCTCCTGCTTTTTTAGCTAAGGCTGGGTCGATTTCTGGAACTGGGTTTGCCATGGCAAATACTATTGGGTCAGCAGCCATGCTCTTGATGTCATTTTCATCAATAACTCCAGGTGCAGATACACCTACAAAGACATCACAACCCTTGATAGCTTCTTTTAAAGTTCCAACAAAGTTTTCCTTATTAGTTATCTTTGCTAGTTCAGCCTTTACAGGGTTTGAGCCTTCAAGGTGGCTTTTGTTGATTGTTCCCCTTGAGTCACAAGCAATTATATTTTTAACTCCTAGGTCTAAGAGTAGTTTGGTTATAGAATAACCAGCAGCACCTGCTCCAGATACTATGATTTTAATATCTTCTGCCTTTTTGCCAACTATTTTTAGGGCATTGATTAGAGCAGCTACAGTCACTATAGCTGTACCGTGTTGGTCATCGTGAAATACTGGTATATCAAGGATTTCTTTAAGCTTATTTTCTATATAAACACACCTAGGTGATGAAATATCTTCAAGGTTAATACCGCCAAAACCAGGGGCAATATTTTTAACTGTTTCGATAATTTCATCTGGATCTTTGGTATCAAGAACAATTGGAACTGCGTTTACATCTCCAAATTCTTTGAAAAGTACTGCCTTACCTTCCATTACTGGCATGGCGGCCTTAGGTCCAATATCTCCAAGTCCTAAGACAGCTGTACCATCTGATACAACTGCGATTGTATTTGCCTTTGATGTGTAAACATAGGCTTTTGATTCATCTTCATGAATTTTTCTACAAGGTTCAGCTACACCAGGTGTATAAGCATAGGTTAAATCTTCTGCATTTAAAACCTTAGCCTTAACTTCTGTTGCGACCTTTCCTTGCCATTCTTCGTGTTTTTTTAGTGCTATTTCATATACGTCCATAAATTCTACTTCCTTTCATAAACTATTTTACTACCCAAAGAATAATGGTACCAAAATTGATGCCAAAAGAATTATGAAGGCACCACCAAGTCTTGAAGAGATTTGAGCAAATGGCATTAATTCCATCCTATTAGCTGCAGTTAGTACTGCAACATCGCCTGTACCACCCATATTAGCCATACATAAACCAGCTGTAATAGCTGCTTCTATTGGATAAAAACCTACAAGTTTGCCAACTATGGCTGAACCTAGAATAGCTCCTAAAACTACTAGGGCTACTAAGAATAGATAAACTAGAGAGAAGTGTTCGATTATTTGTTGTAAAGATGTATAAGAAACACCTATACCAACTAGTAACAATGGTGTAAAGTTTTTAGCTATAAAAGCATACCAACCAGCTGCTGCGTCTGTATATTTTTCTGGAAGAATATTAATTGCCTTGATTACAGCAACTGAAATAATCATCCAAGCATAGGTGTGGATATTGATTCCAACTTTTTTCATTGCAAAGGCAATGATAGCGCCAAGAGTGAAAAATGCAGTAGCAAGAACTATACCTGTTGCATATTCACCTGGTTTTAAAACTACTTCCCTGTTTTCTGCCTTGATTTCATCATCTGTACTTCTCATAAGTTGGCCATTACCTGTCCATTCCGGTTTAACTTGGCCAAGTCTGTTTAAAAGACCACCAGCAACTATGGCTAGGGCATTACCTAGGGCAACTGCTGGAACTAATTTTGACATGATTTCTTCTGTTTCAACATTTAGGGCTGATGAAAATATTTCTGAAATTGGAACAGCGCCTGCGCCCATTCCACCGCCCATGATTGGAATACCAATATAGGCCATAGCTTCACCTGGTGTATAACCGCAGAACATACCACCGATTGATACTAGGGCTAAAGATGCTACTACACCGCCAAGGATGGCTGGTAGGTACCTAACTGCTGCCTTAATAAGTAATTTTCTATTCATACCAAGGATTGATCCTGTAATTAGGGCTGAGATATAGAAATCCAAAAAGCCCATCTTACCTTCACCTGTTTTCATAAAGGCGTCTATTAAATTCTTGGTTGTTTCTGGTAATAATTTGAAATATACTAGGGCTGCCCCGCCAAAGATGGCTACAACAGCTCCACCACCGAAATAGGTGTTAATTATAGGAATACGGTTACCTGCAAAGTTTAAAAACTCACCAACAACTAACATCAATAAGAAGGCACCAATAAGACCTATTGGTAGTACTTCTAAGTAAACAGCTACACACATTATAGCAGCTAATACGAAAAATAATGGCCAAGATACGCCAAGTATTCTATTGTCTTCCATTTTTTCCTCCAATTATTATTATTTTAAATATCATTCGACTTTTGAAATAGTATCTAGGATTGTGCCATCTCTAAAGACAGAAAATCCTACTATTTCATCAGATTTTTCACGTTTTTTTGGATATCCAGTTAGGGATGTGGCTATATCGTACAATTCATCAATAGTTTTTAGCTCTAATTTTGTATCCTTGAGAGCCTCTAATAGGTCAGTCCTTGCTGGATTTATGGCTATGCCATATTCTGTAACTAAGGCATCTACTACCTCACCTGGTGTAGTAATGGTTCTTACCTTATCAACAACAGCTGACACTCTAGCATTGAATAATTTTGTTGTAATTATTGTAAGCTTGGCACCTGTTGCTGTGTCAGCGTGACCGCCAGAACCACCTAATATGATTCCATCAGAGCCTGTAGTGACGTTAATATTAAAGTCCTTATCTATCTCGCTTGCTCCAAGGATAACGCAATCAAGCTTCTCTGCTACACAGTCATCGTTTGGATTAGCATATTTGGAACCAGAAATCTTGTGGTGGTTTTTATTCCTCTTTGAAGACTTGATAGCTTCTAAGTCAAAACACTGAACATCTTCTAAGCTTTCAAAAAGTCCTTTTTCAAGCATTTCTACAAAAAATCCTGTAATACCACCCGAACCAAAAGAGCCCTTGACATCTTTCGCTTCCATTAGGTCTTTAACTTCATTTGCCACAGCTAGGGAGATACCACCTGCACCAGTCTGCATAGAAAAACCATCTTTGATAAGACCTAATTCATCAATCAACCTTGCTGTAAGTCTTGCAATTTTAAGACCTAGTGGGTCTTTGGTAACTTGGGTTGTGCCTGAAACTATACCGCTTGGATCGCCAATTTGGTCAATTTCTACAATATAATCTGCAAAACCTGGTTTGATATCAGGATTTTCACACTTATCAATTAAATTATCTGTGATGGCAACGACCTTTTTAGCACACATAGCATCAGCGACAGCATAGCCTAATGAACCACAAGCTGACTTTCCAACAGACCCATCCATAGCCCCGTCTTTGTCGACACTTGGACTTGCCACAAAGGCAACATCTATCTTTAGGTCTCCCTCGTAAATAGACCTAGGCCTACCACCATGGGTTGTGATATAAGCTGGATTTTTAAGCTTACCACGAGATACAGCCTGGGCTACAGGTCCTGACATATAAGAAGTCTCTATATCTGTCACAGTCCCATCGTCTATCATTTCTACCAAAGGAGCGTGGCAGGCAAAAATTGAACTTGCTGCAAGTTTTAAATTCTTTAGCCCCCTTTGATGGAGTTTTTCCATGACCATATTTAGGACATAGTCCCCATTTCTGAGGTGGTGGTGGAAAGATACAGTCATTCCATCCTTTAGGTCAAGCTTATCAAAAACTTGATCAAAACTAACTATTTCAGGCTTAACAGCTTTTTCAAAATGATAAGTTTTTTTATCAACATAGGCCTTGGCTGATTTAAATTTCTTTAAATTTAGAGCTTCTAAGTCTACATTTTTCATATTAGCCCCCATTCTTTAGCAGATTTCAATAGGTTGGCTGACCTTGTGATAACTGGTTTATCAACCATCTTGCCCCTAAAAGAGAATACACCAAGTCCTTTTCTCTCTGCTTCTTCTGCCTGACTGACAATGATTTTTGCATCTTCGATTTCAGCCTGACTTGGTGAAAACATTTCATTTACTGCAAAAACTTGTCGAGGACCAACTATAAGTCTGCCATTAAAACCAATGGTTTTTACAAAGTCTGTGTCCTTCTTCAAACCTTCCTTATTATCAAGGTCTGTATAAGGTGTATCAATAGCGTTTAAACCATAAGCCTTAGCAACAGTTGCTATCCTGTACCTAGCAAAGGCAATCTCTGCCGAACCTTCTGTTCTTTTAACTTGCATATCAACAGTATAATCTTCTGCACCTAGGAGAAGTCCTTCGATTTTATCAGATTGTTTTACTATGTCCTCAAGCTCCAAGATGCCCCTGGCACTTTCAACAAGCATATAATATCTCAAATTATTTTCTATATTTTTTTCTTTAGTAAATGCATCTATAAAATCAAAAACTTCCTTGGCTGTATCTTTGTTGGATTTTGGTATAACCAACCCGTCTGGCCCTGCTGGTATTATCGCTCTAAGATCATCCTTCCAATAAGGCGAATCAGTTGGATTTATCCTTACAGTGACTATTGAATTCTTATAAGAAAGAGTCCTAAGAGCATTAGCAACTAGGTCCCTAGCCGCATCTTTTTGGCTAGTGGAAACAGCGTCTTCTAGGTCATAAATAATAGCATCTGCTTCTAGGTTGTCGGCTGATACCAACATTCCCGGATTATTTCCAGGCATAAATAACATTGTTCTTAAAGTTTTCATTGAGCCCTTCCAATCGCTGTTTTAAGCCTTGCTGCAATGGTACAATCAAGAGCACCCTTATCTTCAATCATGACCCTAACTTTATTAATGCCAGCTTCTTTAAGTACATCTTCTACTACTTTTCTAATTTGATCACCAAATTCATACTCTACAGGCGAATTGAGAACAATTTCAATGGAATCGCTTTCCTCTAGCCTGATAAGGCAATCATTTGACTCTAAAGTCCCAGCAGCAGAATTTTTCTTAATCTCCATATTCCTTCCTTCACTTTCTAACCTCTATTATGTAACTTATAACTATATAATCAAATAGAGTGTTTTATACATCGACTTTCATTTAACCTCACCTGCCCTCTTGTTTAACTACTACCCAAAAAAGAATTATTTTAACCAAATTTTTTTCATAAAAAAAAGATTTTATATGATAAATATCAAAAAAATCTCTTTTCTGATTAAGAAATCCTAAAAATCACTCTCTCACTTCATAAAAGCTTTGCAATAATAATCGCCAACTTCCTTTAAGCCCACTTTTTTATAAAAGTTTTTTGTTTCTTCTGCATCATCAGTTAAGAGTACAAATTGGCGGATTTCTTCATTTTCCTTTAATATTTCTTTTATTAACCTGCTTCCAAATCCTCGACCCTGGTAAGAATTTAAAATCAATATATCCTGGAGATAGCAAATTGTAGCCCCATCTCCTATTATCCTTGCCAAGCCTATTAATTTTTCTCCTTCCCAAAGTGTCCAAACTTTTTGAGAATTTTTTATTGCTTTGATTAATAAGTCGGGTTCATCAGTATAACTTGTCCAACCCACATCATCGTAAAGTGCGATTATTTCTTCTTTTTCTGGTATTATTCCAACTTTTATTTCCATGAATCCTCCCATATTTCTATGATGAAACATAATACGATTTATGTAACTGGTTCGCAAAAACTTTTAAGAAATTTTTCCAAGCTAATTTCCTATCTGACTAAGACCCCATATCTTACATCAAAAAACATTTATAAAAAGCAAAGGCCAGTTAAAAACACCTAGCCTACTAACTTTCCATTATCCATAATAAAAGGTGGGCAGGTAGAAGGATCAGTATAATCTTTAAACTTATCTTTCAAATACTCATAGCAGGCATTTCTATTTGGGAATAAAATCGCCTGATAAGGCTCTTCGAAGGAAATTTTTTCTACAAAAAGATAGCCGCCTTCGACTTTAACCAAGACCCCAATGTGACCGATAAAAAGGTAGTTTCCATCTAAATTATCATGAATTACAACTGTGACTAAGTCGGAATATTTTGGAAAAGACCAGTCTTTGAAATATTCTTCCATAACCTTGGCCTGTTCATCTGGATTTTTAGAAGCATTTGTAGGAACTCTTGAAAAAAATTTCTTGAAAGTCTGTTCAAAATGCTTATCGAAAATTTTTCCTTCCTTGATTTTTTCCTCATCCATAAATAGCATTTCATCATCAGGATCTCCTGCCTTTTGAAACTTCATATTTGCACAAGCTAGTAAATATGCGTTTATCCTGCAATTTGTATCTGGAAACTTCCTATCAGCCTTAGCCCTATTTTCAATTAATTTTCCTGTATCATAGCTAGGTTTTAAATCTTCCTTAAAATCACCAATGAGATTTTCTTCTCCTACTGATTGATTATAATCCTTGACCATAGCCATAAATTTATCAACATTATCTCTTCCAGACCCCTTATCAAAGCCAAGAGTATTTTTCATAGCCTTACCTACAAAATCGAAACTCGCTTCACTTGCTAAATTTGACAGGCTCGCAGTTTTAATCTCAGTTGAGGCTTGCTTTTTGGGAGCTTTTATGACTTCTTTCTTGCCACATCCAGCAAGAATAACCACCATAGCTATTAGGCTTAATATTATTTTTTTCATCCTAGTCTCCTTCGCTTTTCTATAATTTTATTTTATATTATCCATACTAATCTTGTCAATCAACTGTTTTTAGATACCCAAAAAGCAAAAATAATTGAGAAAAGTTAGACCTTAATTTCTTACTCATCCTTGCCAGGAAACGATCAAGTCTTATCTTACTTACATTGATTTTGTAGGAAAAATAAATATAATGATTACAGTATATGCAAATGAAATTTAAAGGAAGATTTATGAATAAATTTAAGAAAACTCTTGCAACCGCTCTTGCCTGTGCCCTAGTTTTTGGGATGGGTTCAAAAGCTTTTGCAGATGAAGAAATACAAACTCCATCACTTTACGAAATCCTTACAGATGATATGGCTAAAAACCAACCATCCCAAACTAAGGCTAGCAAAAGTGCACAAATAGAAGAATACGAAAACGACCCAGCCTACCAGGAAGAATTCAAGGCACGCTACGACCTTTACAATAAAATACTAATTGCCAAAGAGCTTAGGGAAGTTGATGAAACAAAGTTTATAGATATTTTAAATAAAAAGGCTGCCAGCAAGGAAGATTTAGAAAGAGCCCTAGCAGAACTTTCTGACCAAATCGATGCCGC
Organism: uncultured Anaerococcus sp.; assembly: GCF_963510915.1. Taxonomy (GTDB): domain Bacteria; phylum Bacillota; class Clostridia; order Tissierellales; family Peptoniphilaceae; genus Anaerococcus. The sequence continues at coordinate 7,664 of NZ_CAUPHG010000004.1, forward strand.
CGACGAGAAAATTGCCCTAGACCTAGATGTGGAGGGGGTCAAAAAAGACGTCAAAGCCTACATCCTTAACGGCAAGCTATTTTTCCTCGATAAGCTCGACAAAAAAGACATCAAAAACCTCTACCTTTTCTATGAGGCAACAGTCAATTCTTACAATTACAAAAATGCAAGCGAGGAAGAAAAGAAGGTCATCAAACCAACCCTCAAAACAATTTACGATTACATCCTAGAAATTGACGGAAAAATTAAGTCAAAGATTGAAATTACAGAAAAAGATAAGGAAAAAACTGCTGATTTGTTTGGGGATTTAACCAAAGAGCTTGATAAATCCTCTAAAAATAATATCAGCAAAGAGTCAGCCAAGCTTAATAAAACAAGCTTTATGACAAGCGGAGACCAAGTAGATGGCACCCTAAACGAAGATTCCGCCTTCTACAAATCTCAAAGATCAGGCATCAAGGAAGCCTACAAAAAACTACCAGAAAGTCAAAGAAGCTTCCTAGATACCATCAACACCAACAACGACGATTATATATCAGATGCAGAAATCAAGGCCAACGGCGAATACACCCTACCCCTTGATGATACAAACTTTATCAAACCTTTCTACGGAAATCCAGAAAACAAAACAGCAGAAGTGTCAACCACAACTGTGGGCGGTCAAAGCTCTCAAACAACAAGTTCAGCTCCAGCACCAGCCCCAGCACCAACTACCACTCCTGCTAACCCATCTGGCGGTGTACCTGAAACTGTAACCATCTCCCAAGGTGAAAACAGCCCTGGAGCAGGTAAAAAAGATACACCAACAACAGTAACAAACCCAGCTGGCCAAGTAAAAACCGGCATCAAAGGCGTAGGCTACTTAGGAATAGTCCTAGTAGTAGCAATCATAGCCTTTGTAATTTTAAACAAGAAAAAAGAAGAAAAGTAAAATCAAAAGGACCCGTAAGGGTCCCTTTTTGGTGAAAATTATTCCAGATTTTCCCTCATGGCATATAAAAATAAAACACAAGATTAAACTTGCAAGACATTTATTTTAACAAGATTCCAACCAAATTTTGACCAAGCTTTGTACCGAAAAACTAAAATTATTTCAAAACAAGAAAAAATCGCCCAAAAGCCTTACAAAAACTCATGAGCGATTAAAATCTAAGCAAAAATATTACTTAAAATTATCCAAAACTTGAACCTTCTTATCCTTATCTAGATAATAAAGCTTGCCATTAAAAACCCTATAACCATAAGATTCTACGTCTTTGGCAACAAATTCCCCAGTCAAGAAATTTATTATATCCATCTTGAACAAATAAGGATCCTTATCAGGGTCGATAAAGGTCTGCAAAATAAGATTTGGCCCAGCCGAAATAAACTGAGTACCTTCTTCTGTTGGACACTCAATATCGTTAATATAGCACTTGCCCTCATCATCAAAGTCTATATCAAGAATATCATAAAAATCATTGCCATCCTTGTCATATTTCACTGACTGAAGCCAGATAAAACCTTCCACATCCCCGACTTCCTCAGGTTTTTGGTCGTAGCCTTGAGATAAATCAAGCCTATACCTTTTTTCCAAAAAATCACCAGACATATTAAGTTTATTATAAAGAATTTCCTTGTCAGTAAAACCAATACCCTGCAAAAATCCATTATCCTCTTTCATTTTAAGGGCCTCGAATATATTGGTCTTGCCAGTTTTTAGGTCTATCTCACCATAGGCATTAATATAACCAAATTTACTAAGGTCAGTATCGCCCATAAAATGCCCATAAACCTTATCATAAACCTTGGCATATGGTGTAAAATCTTGACCCTCGATTTTGTAAATTTCCTCAAAATCCTTGCCCTTAATCTTCATAAGAGTGCTAGTATTTTCACCATTAGTACCAAAGAGAAAAACATCATCAGACAAAGGAACAGGATAGGCATAAATATCATCGCCAAGCTTTTTCACATCAGAAATGACATTGACAAGTTTCCCATCCTTGACAGTAACTAAGCTAGTATCAGAGAAAAAATAATCATCCTCAGTCAAAGAGTCTTGATCTGAAACTTTTTCAGCTTCCGCATCCTTTTTATCCTCGTCAGAAGCCTTCTCATCATCCTTAGCCTTATCCTCACTCACCTCGCTAACTTCCTTAGCCTGATCCTGATCCTTCTTAGCCTCATTGCCACAAGCAGAAAGAAAAACCGCCAAAGCCAAAATCCACAAAAACTTCTTCATATTCACTCCTTAAAAAAATAATATTGTAATTCTCCAATCCCGCAAAAGCAATAATGAAAAATCACACCCGCAAACATTTTCCTATTTAGTACATTATAGCATAGTTTATTATGTTAATGCAATTATGAATTATGAAAAAAATATAAATATATACAAAAAACCCCAGCACACAATGGTGCTGGGGCTTGGGTTTATTTACTTACTATATCCAAAAGTTCCTCAAAAGAGCTTACAACACCGTATCTTACCTTGTCCCCGCTAATTTTTTCAAAATGCTTCTTAGCGCAGCTAATCTTTGCCGTTTCAATATTTCTTAGCTGGAGGGAATTATTGCTTCCCTTGGTTTCTGCTACAAAGTAGATATGTTTTATATCTTCTTCCTTAAAGGCAATGGCCCAGTCCGGGTTATACTTGCCCACAGGTGTTGAAATATAAAAGCTTGATGGGAGTTTTACATAGACTGCCACCTCGCCCCTGCTGTCTAGTTTCTTTGAGAAATCTCTTTCTATATCTGAATCATAGATAGTAAAGTCAAAGATACCTTTTTCTGAGGAAATAGCACTCTTACCGAGCTGACCCTTGAGGTTGGCTTCGGTAAATATCTCATTTTCATACTTATCTTCCAAAAGATCGTAAGTGATATGTTGGATAATCTTTACAGCCTTTTCGTCATTTATTATCTGGCTAACCTTACTGATAAATTCTTCGGGATTTTTCTTGTAATTTAGGAACTTATCTTCGCTTATTCCTTTTAAAATCTTTACAACATCCTTCCTAGTCAGCTGGGTATCCTTAGCAATTTTCCCTACTAGGTCATACTTAGTAGAATTTGTAATTCCATAAACTTCGGTCCTATCCTCGTTTACTTCCTTAATATTTTTGCCAAAATCTTTCTTATCAATAGACATTTGCTCAATATAACCAGTCTTGACCTCATATTTGATGGTTTGGATATTAAGGACTGCATTTATCTTGGCTATACAATTATCAATGAGCTCATCGCTATTAAAATCAACCACATAATAGGTTTTCTGATTAATATTCTCCCAAAGTTTTTGGAATTCTTGAGATTTTAGTTTGTCTTCACGGAGCTTAGCATAGACATTTCTTGACCTTGCGTCAACTATATCTATATCCCTGTCATAAATCCTATCTAATAGGCCTATCAGCGAATCTTGATAATCTTTTAACACCTCTGTCAAAACTATAGCACCAGACTTTTTATCATCATAAAATTTCTCAGTTAATTTATAGTCATCGACATATTTTAAATCTCTTAAGTCGTCATAAATTTTTAAGGCAAACTCTTTGTCGATTAGCTTTTCCTGGCCTTCTCCATCTCTAATAATCCTGCCTTCAAATAAATCAGGAGTAACCTTCCTTGCCCTGCCGCTACTATCTTCGTAATATTCATTTTGAAGGGCCTTGGCAAAGTTTTCGTAGGATTCGCTGGCTACAACAGTTAGGCTATTTACTTCCTGGACACTATCACCGATGGCATTTTCATCCATCCTCTCGCCAGTATGGTCCACACAAAGCCTCAAACCACGCCCAACTTCTTGCCTTTTTCTCATATCAGAGCCAGATTGCTTGAGGGTACAGATTTGGAAGACATTTGGATTATCCCAACCTTCCTTAAGGGCAGAGTGGGAAAAGATAAATCTCACCGGACTCTTTTTTGGATCCCTATCTAGCAAGAGTTCCTTGTTTTTCTGCTCTAATAATAGACATTTAATAATAAAAAAATACAGCATGGGTTAAAAATCTCAAGCTGTATTTTTCGCCTTTATGATCCTAATTCAAATACAAATCAATAATCTCAAGATACTCATCGGGATAAAAACCTATGTCTCCCTGAAATCTTGTAAGAGCTATAAGCCCTCCTGATATCTCATCAATTGATGCAAGCATTGATGCATTATCCTGTTTCAATCCTCCGCCATAAACAATATCAATATCTCCAAACTCTTTTTTAATAAATTTTGCAACTTTAGTTATATATTCTTTATCAGCAGGTTGTTTGCCGGGCCCTATGCTCCAGATAGGCTCATATGCCAGTACTACATCTGATTTATTTGCACCCTTTAGGCCAAAATATATTTGATTGTACAATACATTTTGCCATTCAGTTTGTTGATTGTTGTTTTCTCCAATGCAATATAGTACTTTTATATCACGTTCTTGCGCTGCGAGAATTTCTTTATTTAAAATTATTGATATTGCATCTTCATCTGTCTTCCCCGATGCTTCTATTATTCCTCTTATATCATTTCTTTCTTCACAATGACCTATAAGTGTATATTTACATCCCAATTCGCTTAGAATCGCAGCCGGTAGATTGGTAGTAAGCGCACCAAAATTTTTTCCTATTTCTACATCATCTCTATAAACACCTTGAGAACCTATTTTTATTAAGCTATCACTATCCAAGGCTTTAACTGCTTCCAACAAATGTAATTCTGGGTAAAACTGAACAAATTCTACATCTGAATTCTTATATTTATTTAGTTTTTTTTGAGTGCTTTCAATAATTGTCTCAGCCCACTTATTAAGAGGGGCTAAACTATTAACCCCTCCATATTCTCTTGGCACATCAAATCTTTTTAGATTTAAATATATATGTTTCATCTATTATCTCCAATATGATGACCATACTCGTCCATTTCATCTAAACTTGGATCCTTCATACATAGGTGGACTGCAGATCTCTTAAATGTTAAAGGCAGCGCAAGGATATTAGGATTTGTTCCGACAAACTTCTTCTTTGCATCTTCCAAAGCCTCTTCGAAAGTCGCTCTTGTTTTTAATCCCATGCTTCTAGCATATCCCGGCTCCTGAGCACCTATCATATAAATCGCACTTGTGTTCATTTCAGCTATATGTCCGCAGCTCATCATTGAGAAACCGTGGAAGGGATGGAATGCATTGCAAAATCTGTATTTTCTAATATATTCTTCATTCGTTGCAAAATATTCACCATATCTGTTGAGATCCGGTAATATGTTCATATTATCTGTCTGGAACATCTCATATAATTCTCTTAAATATGGCCAAAGTTCATCATGGAAATAGCCATTACATGTTGAAGAGCAGAGAATGACACACTTATCACTCATAACCCTCTTGAACCTCAAAACCTGAGCGGATAGAGCTTGCATGAACATTATCGGATTTGTACCCATTCCTTCTCCGTAATGAAAATTTTGAGGCATTCCGAAAACTAATACATCATACTTTTTTTCCGCCCAATGAACATATGTCCTTTTATCAGCCACTTTCCAACTTTCAGGCATCATAATCTTTGCATAGCCTGAGAAAATTGCAATTTGTCTTGAAACACTATCTAATACAGCATCACAGCAGAAAAATGGATGCCCCATTTTTTCTTCCATATGCATACTTATTTCATCAAATTTATGCCTCATAAGGCTTCCGTTATTTACCGGGGTAAAATCAGGCCTATGCATTACTGAGGGAACGTGATGGCTACCTATACACCTCCAATTTGTTATCCCTGTTGCACTATGTTTGTATCCGCCCGAATAGCCTCCATAGGGATTACCTTGTACATGGCCTATAAGAATAGGTATGTCACAATCATAAACATACTTGCTAATAGCTACCGGGTCTCCTCTTTTGGTATATCCCAGATCTACCATATGGTCTTTATCTTCTGAATCATGACTTATAATTTGACCTGTATGCCAAAACTTATTAAATATCTCATCTCCGAAAATAGCTCTAGCATCGGATTCCTTACTTCTGCGATGAAGACCGTTTGAGATAATAAACATGACATCCTTGGATTCAACACCGGCAGCATATAATTCTTCCAACATATATTTAATTGAAAGCTTTCTATGGCTGGTTGCCTGCTCTCCTCCCTTAACTCTATCAGGAACAATAAAAGTAACAGTTGATCCCTTATGAGCTAATTCTGTTAATGTCGGCATCCCGATAGGATTAGCTAAACTTTCTTTATATGCCTCTTCAAGTTTATCTTCAGGAATATAATCAGGGTCTTTTACGGTTATACCCGGTATAAATTCATCGGTGTCATCAGGTAGATCCGCTCCAAGTGTGCCAAATCCGTATTCAAACTCAAAATGTTTCATATCAACCTCCATTATTTCAATACAATTAATCTTTTATTAAACTTATAATAAAACATCCTTATTAAATACCCGCCTTTTTATATCTTTCAGCCATTTCTTCAAGGCTTACTTGCTCTACAAGGCCTGCCTTGCCTAATGACCCGAACTTAACCAGCAAAGGTCCTATTGCTTCCTTAACTCCTGATTCAATAGCCTCAACAAGTGGTACAAAATCTTCATTTTTGGCACCTCCATACATTACTTCATCCATTATGGACTTAAAGAAGGCTCGCGGATCAAAAGCTGATTTATTGCTTTCAAGACTATTATAAATATCACCTACATGGTCGCTATTTTTTAAATCGGGATTTTTTATAAACATTTCTTTTAAATTTCTCGTTACTGCCAATCTTATATCAGTATCAACATTAATTTTATTAATGCCGAAAGAAATCACTTCCTGAAGTTGATCTGCACTTATTCCATGCATATCCTTTAGTTGGCTCCCTAAAGTCAAGAGATCTTTAACAATATATTGTGGGACTGTAGATGATCCATGGCTCACTAGGAAACCTTCAATGCCTTCGTGCATCATGCATTCTTTTATTGCTATAGGAATCTGTTTCCTAATTACTGTATCCTTGCCTTTGTTTGCACCATGTTTTGTTCCATAGCTGATAGCTAGAGCATCAACTTTGGTTTTTTTAAAGAAATCTATAGCCGACATAGGATGGGTGTAGGTACTAGTTACTGAAGAAACATCATCCTCAACTCCTGCCAATATGCCCAGCTCTCCCTCTACACTTACTCCTCTTGGATGAGCGTACTTAACAATTTCACGTGTTAACTCCACATTTTCATCATATGGTAGTGAACTGCCGTCTATCATCACGCTTGTATACCCAGCTTCTATTGCAGCTACCACTGACTCATAATCTTTACCGTGATCAAGATGTATGGCGATAGGTATATCAGTCTTTTCGCTATATTTTCTTATCGCATTGACAATGTTTTTAGCTCCCTTCTTTTTATCTTCTATAGTGCTTTCAAGAAAATTGTAGCAACCTCCCATAAAACCGTTAGCGAGGTCGGCACCCTGCAAAATGGCAGGACTTCTAAAAACATCATGTATTTCAATTGCTGCTTTTATTTGAGCTACAGCATTAACATTAAATGCTGCTTGTCCATATCTGCCTTTATCGGCAGCTTCAAGAATTACTCTCATTGGAACCAACATACTTTCCTTCTTTCTATTCTTCTAATTAAATGCTATCATTTTTGGTAAATCCACACCTATTAGGGGGCGGCACCATTTTTTAAAATTTTCATTTAAACCGTTGCCTTGAGCATTAATATATTCCATAGGAACTTTTCTTTCATGCATCATAGCTTTTTCAACATCCATTAAATAATACTCAATTTCATAAGGATCATTTGATTTTCTTCTTATGGCAACCATTTTTCCGCTTTCACCTTCTAATACGGCTTCACATGCTATCCTTCCGACATCTTCTGCTTCTTGTCTGTCAACCTGACTTTGCATCTGAATTGAAGCCCTCCCTAGAAGACCGGGCTTTTCACTTCTTGCTTTGTATCCTAATTTCTTCACAACCAAATTAGCTAAATGAGAACTTACATCACCAAAATATGTAGCTCTACCCGATTTAAAAATCGGTTCAACAATTGGGCTGCCATCTTTTTTGTGGAGGCCCTCGCTTGCAACGACAACGATTCCTTTTTTCTTTGTCAATAAGTTTGTTACATCTCCCAAAAATTTATCTTCATCAAAGTCCAGTTCAGGTAGATATATAAGATCCGGACCTAAACCTGCATCTTCGGCTAGAGAAGATGCCGCTGTTACCCAGCCGACATTTCGTCCCAACGCCTCTAGAACTACAACATGTATTGGTAGACTTTTTACATCTGCACAAAGTTCTTGCACACTTTGAGCCATATAACGTGCAGCACTTCCATAACCGGGGCTGTGATCAGTTACCGCTATATCGTTGTCCACGGTTTTTGGTATTCCCATGATTTTTATATTAAGACCGTAATCATCACAAGCTGCTTTTAATTTTCCACATGTATCCATAGTCCCGTTTCCACCGTTCATCAAAATATGAGAAATTCCATTTTTCTCAATCATTTTTACCATATTCAAATATTCTGATTCATTCATAGGATATCTTGACGAGCCGATCGCTGTGCCAGGTGTAGTTAATAAATTGCTTAAATTTTCACTTGAAATGTCACCTAAATTAATAAAGTCTTCGTCTACTGCACCCTGCATCCCATTTCTAGCACCCAGTATATTTTTAATATTAAACCTTTTAGCTGCTTTTATAGCTCCAAATAAAGATGCATTTAGAACCGGTGTAGGGCCGCCCCCATGAATTATTAACAGTTTTTTCATCTATTACCTCTATATTTATTTATTATCTATTAATGATTTTAAAAAGTTTCTGTAGATCCTCTTCTAACTATTTCATATGGAAAGTGTATTACCCTATTGTTGCATTCGTTCATGTTGATTTTATAAATTAAGTCTATAGCTGCTTCAGCAATATCATTATCCATCATTTTTATTGATGTCAACGATGGATTCGTTAATTCGCATAATGATGAATTATCAAATCCTATCAAAGCTAAATCTTCAGGTATTCTGATTTCGTTTTTTTGTAGATTCAAAGAAATGTATGATGCAAGCTTATCATTTCTTGCAATTATAGAATCTATCTCATTATTTTTAATAAGATGGACTATATTATTTATCATAAGTTTTGAATTGTTGTCACTAAAACAAAGTATATTTGATTCATAATTCAGCTTCCTCTGTTTCATTCCTTTTATAAACCCCAGGATACGATTATCTTTCAACTCTACACTTTCTAACGTCGATTTTTTTTTATCTACATAAAAAATTTTTCTTTTACCAATACTATAAAGATAATCTACTGCGCCACAACATCCACTTTTGAGTCCTGTCCCTATTTTTGCTATTCCTGGTTTCTTAATTTTATAATCCCTATTCATTAACAAAATAGTTGGTATTCCGGCATCAGCAAACATTCCTATATTTTTTTCAGAAAGTTTTGATGAACTTATTATTATTCCATCAAACCTTCTATTTATAATCTGTCTAATAAATTGTTCCGATTCTCTTGCTGTACATAGTGAGACAATTGTATTTCTTTGATAAGCCGTTTTTTCTAGGTATCCTAGAATTTTACTGAAACGTTCAGCTTCCGGAGAGTCAACCAAAAAAATTATTTGGTCTATATGTTTTCCTGATAATGCACGAGCAAATTGATTTGGTTGATAGTGCAATTTATTTGCAGCTTTAATCACCCTCTCTCTCTTATTTGCATCTACCGGGCGATTTCCATTCATAACATAAGAGACTATTGTTTCGCTAACTCCAGCTTCTTTTGCTACATCTGCTCTTGTTGCTATCCTCATTTTTTTGCCAACCATTCTTCAATCAATATTTGCCATCACTTCCAACCATATAAATTATGGATGATATGGACTCAACTAATTTGTCACTTGCAAAATTTGAAAGCTTCCAAGCATGACCCTCGTCCACACCTTTTTTTAAACCTTCTTTTAAATATTCTACATAGTCTGTCCTAATTTTTGTACCAAAATTAACCTTGGCTACACCACAATTTATTGATTTTTTTATTTGCTGTTCTGTTAAACCTGTGCTGCCGTGTAAAACTAGGGGTATGTCAATTTTATCTTTACATTCCCTCAATAAATCAAAATTCAATCTTGGGCTTTCCTTATAAAAGCCATGTGCATTACCTATACCAACAGCAAGGAAATCCGGATGACACATATTTGTAAATTTAATTATATCCTCCAGGCTTACTGAACCATCATCAGTTATTACAGTTTCAGTTTTTTGGTCATTCCTTCTTAATCTCCCTATCTCAGCTTCTACAGTAACATCTCTCTTATGAGCATAGTTTATGACCTTGTTGGTATTAAGAGCGTTCTCTTCTACTGATAAATTAGAACCATCATACATGACCGAAGTTACACCATAAGAAATCATCCTATAGCAATCTTCTACATTTGTTGCATGATCAAGATGTATCGCTACCGGAACACTCACCCTATTAGCCAGCCACTTAGCCGTTTCGCAAAACCAGTCGTCCCCCGAATACTTACCTGTATCTAAATAGTGTGCCAAAATAATTGGCGAACCTAGATTTTCAGCTGCTTTACATACAGCACGAATGATATCGTATGTCCCTCCTTGTGTATTTATTGCCGGAACGGCATATCCTTCACTGTACGCTCTTTGTACCATCTCGAATGCGTTAACAATCATCTTAAAAGCCTCATTAAATTCTAACAACCACTTTCAAATAGTCTCCTGGGTTTTGAATCATATCTACTATAGTGTTTTCTACGTCTTCTAATTCTATAGTCTTTGTAATCATTTTTTTTATGTTCTCATCCCCATTGTTAATTAAATTAATAGCTTCTCTAAAATTATTGCATGAATTTCTTGAAGGGCAAATATCTAATTCTTTTTGCATAATCCTTGTTTGATTAATTTCAGTTAATCCTTTTGGCCAACCAACCAAAGCTATTGTCGAACCGTTTCTGACATATTCATGCATATTTGATAAGACAGATTGAGAACCTGTGCACTCAATCATTGCATCACATAATTCTCCACCTGTAATTTCTTTAATTTTCTCTACAACATTATCTTTCGATGAATTAATAGTATATTTAAATTTCAATTTTTCTTCAGCAACTTTAAGTCTACTATCATTAATATCGACTATTATCGGGGTGGCTCCTTTACTTAAGCATGAAAATGCAGCCATAAGTCCTATAGTACCTGCTCCAAAAATAACAACATTATCATTTTCCTTGACCTTAGCTCTAATGGCCCCATGAATACCTATAGTCAACGGTTCTGCTAAAGCTGCCTCTTCGAAAGAAAGAGAATCCGGCAATTTATGAATAAGCTGCAGTGGATGTGAGAAATATTCTGTCATCATGCCGTCAGTATGAACACCAGCCACAGAAAGATGCTCGCAATTGTTATATCTCCCCTCTTTACACATATTACATGTAAAGTCCGGTATATACGGCTCAAGTGCTACACGATCCCCCGCTTTAATACCAAAATCATTTTTTCCGACCTCTGATATAATACCCACTCCTTCATGACCAAGTCCATGAATAGGATACTTCATTGTTGGGTTTGTTCCTTTAAATGCAGTAACATCCGAACCGCAAATTCCACAATATTTAATTTCTACTATTGCATAACCATCTTTTAAAACTGGTCTCTCATTATTTTCTAAAACAAGCTGTTGTGGCTTTATTATGCTTAATGTTTTCACTATATTTTTTCCTCCTTATATTCTTCTACAAAATCTAATGCATCCGGCATAATTCCTAAACTCCAGCCTCCATCAGCAAAAATAACTTGACCTACAATGTAGTTAGATTCATCACTTGATAGGAAAGTTGCAAGATTAGCAATTTCTTCCACTTTCCCAAATCTTCGAATTGGGGAGACTGAAAGTATATCATCAGAGTTTAATATCCCCTTGGATAATGGCTTTTTAACCATTTCCGTTTCAATCCAGCCAGGTGCTATAGCATTGCATTTAACCCCATACATTGACCATTCTGCACCTAATTGTTTTGTTAGAAGATTGATTCCCCCTTTTGTAATTCCATACGGAGTTCTACCTACATTTATCATCTTGCTATTTCCTGATGAAATATTTACAATACTTCCACTACCTTGTTCTATCATATATTTGCCAAATGCTTGACAACAATAAAAAGGCGCCTTTAAATTAATAGCTATAACTCTTTCAAGTTCGTCTTCATTAATATATAAGGTTGGTTTTGGTAGTGCAACGCCGGCACAATTTATCAAAATATCAATTTTTTTGTATTTCTTTATTACGAAATCGGACATCTTAAATATTGCATTTCGGTCGATTAGGTCTATCTTGTAAAAATCAGCCATATTTCCTAATTTATTTGCACTTTCTTGACCTTCATCTAAAATATCTGCAATTATTACAAAAGCTCCTTCATTAACAAATTTTTTAGCTATTCCATATCCAATTCCTCTTGCAGCTCCAGTAACAACAGCAACCTTGCCTTTCAAACGTTTCACTTTACCACCATCTTATATTTTCGGTAATATAGTTTCTGTATTCTATAAACTTTGGATCTGCAATATTTCTTGGCCTTGGTAAATCAATTTTTATTTCTTCCTTTATTTTTGCTGGTTTATTAGTTAAGATTAAGACCTTTTCTGCTAGATAAACAGCTTCTTCTATATTGTGTGTGATAAACAACACAGTGCTCCCTAATTCTTGCCAAAGCCTTACTACTTCATCTTCCAAATAGAACCTCATTTTAACATCCATCTGACCATATGGTTCATCCATGAGTAAGAGATCTGGTTGCATTGCAAATGACCTACCTATAACAACCCTTTGTGCGACACTAACAGATAAATCGCCTGGATATTTTTTTCTTGATTCTTGCAATCCCATCAGATCAATTATATGTTCTACCCTCTCGTTAATAATCTCCTTTGGTGTACGTTTGATTTTTAACCCATATGCTAGGTTTTCTTCTACCGTTAACCAAGGTATTGCGCTTGGCTCCTGAAATATAAATGAAATATTATGTTTACTTGGGTCTGCAGGCTGTCCATCTATAAAAATATCTCCATTTGTTGGCTCATGTATCCTTGTTAAACAATTAAGAAATGTCGTTTTTCCACAACCGGTAGGTCCCACTACACAAACAAAATCATTTTTATCAATATTAAAAGTCATATCATCTAATACTAATAAATCTCCAAATGATTTTGTAAGATTCTTTACTTCAATCTTGTGTTTTTGATTCGAAATTTTAGAATTGTCCATTCTGTCCCCCCCTTAAACTGATAAATCAGTATTTTCAGATATTTCCTCTCTTATTTTCATAAATTCCTTGCTTACCATATCTCTTGGTCTCGGTAGATTAATATCATAAATATGTTTTACAGTAGCAGGGCATTTGCTCAGTAACACTATACGCGAACCTAAATATATAGCCTCTTCGATATTGTTAGTAACATATATTATTGTTCTTTTCTCTTCCTCCCAAATCCTTAATATTTCATTTTGCATTAAATATCTGGTTTGAGCATCAAGAGCACCGAATGGCTCATCCATTATTAATACATTTGGATTGTTTGCATATGCTCTCGCAATTCCGACTCTCTGTTTCATTCCGCCGGATAGTGCCTTAGGATAAGAATTTTCAAATCCTTCCAGGCCCACAAGATTGATATATTTCTGGCATATTTCACGCCTTTTTTTCTTTTCCATTCCCGCAAATTTCAACCCCAGTTCAACATTCTCCATAACGGTTTTGAACTCCATTAAAGCTGTTTTCTGGAATACCATACCGATTTCATCATGGACCCCATCTATTGCTTGACCTTCAAATAGAATATTTCCTGAGGATTGATTTTCAAGTCCGGCAATAATATTTAACAATACAGTTTTGCCACATCTTCCAGGCCCCAAAACAACTAAAAATTCACCCTCTTTAACACCAAAGCTAACATCTTCTATCGCTTTAAAGTAACTCTTATCATCAAAATAAATTTTTGATATATGTTCTATATTCATCTTATCTGTTAATTTTCCCATGGGCATACCACTCTCTCTAAAAAATCTAGAACCGTTGATAGGATAAAGCCAACAATAGCTATTGTGATAACCGCTACTAATACGAGCGCCATATCACCACCTTGCCAACCCTTAGTTACCATAGAGCCAAGGCCCGAAGTAGCACCTAACATCTCAGCAGCAAGTACTGTAGTCCAGCCTGAGCTAACAGATGTTTTTATAACGGCAAAAATTGAAGGTAGGGCTGTTGGTATAACTATTTCTTTCAAGATCTGAAAATTGCTGCCTTTAAAAATTCTTCCAACTTGTATATTAATCTCGTCAACCATTTGAATACCGGCAGATGTGTTGATTACAAGGGGCACAAATGTTCCTATAAATACTATTATTATTTTCGCCATCTCTCCAATTCCAAACCACATAATGATAAGAGGTATCCATGCAATTGGAGGTATTGGCCTGATGACTTCAAATATGCTTCCCAAAAAAGCTCTCATGTTTTTATTCCAGCCAATTAATATTCCAAACGATATTCCAAAAGCCCAAGCAACTAATAGAGCAAGCAAAACCCTTTTTAAAGATGCCCAAGCATGTCCAATTAAATTTATCTTTCCTATTGGCTTGGTAAATGTTCTGATCATCCTGTCCCATACTTGTGCCGGATTAGGCATAAGCTCAGGATGCACACTAGAAAAGCTAATCCATGCAATTATTACCGTAATAATGGCTAAAATAGGTAATCCCCAATATAAAATATTATTAATTGTTAATTTTGTCTTTTTTTTCATGATCAATTCTCCTTAACGCTTAACACGCCATTGTAGTGCCCTGCTCTCTACATAAGACAAAATCGCAGATAAAACTGCACCTATAGCTCCTATTGTAACCATACCGGCAATAACTATATCCGGTCTTGCTATAGTTCTACCTATTTGTATCATATAACCTAATCCTGCACTAGCCGCTAACATTTCAGCCGCTACTAAAGTTGACCAAGAGTTTCCTAGTGCAACTCTTATACCTGCAAACACCATTGGAAGCGCACTCGGTATCCCAATCTTATAAAAAATTTCAAAATTTTTTGCTCCAAAAGTTTTTGAAACATTAATTAATGTTTGATTGGTTAATTTTATACCTGTATATGAGTTAATTACACATGGAACAAATGCAGTAAAAAAGATAATCATTGCTTTAGCTTTCAAGCCTACGCCCATCCAAACAACGACTAATGGTATCCACGCTATAGGTGGCACCGGTCTAATAAGCTCAAAAATCGGCCAAATAAATCTGTCGGCATATGTCCACCAACCCATAAATAAACCTAGAGGTATGCCTATGATAATAGCTGATAAAAAACCCGTAAGCGCAACTTGCAAACTGGCCAATATGTTAGTTCCTAATGTATTCCCATCTGGAACTGTGTTATTCATTTTGAAAACGATAGTATCTAAAATAGAAAATGGAGACGGAAGGCGCTTGGAGTCTACAAATCCAAGATTAACAACCATGTACCATATAAAAATAAATGTTGTTATACCTAAAACGCTTAACATCAACGTTTTAGACCTATCACGCTTAATTTGTTTTTTATTTTCTTCAAAAAGCTTTTGAATTGTCTGATTGCTGTTTTTCATAAAATTCTCTTTTCTTCGTATCTTTACGAAAAAGCCGTAATAGAATCATATTAATTGTTTCGTATACGGCTTCTTCATTTTTTAATTTAATTTATTATTTTAAAATGTCTGTCATCAATTTCGTATCCATATGATTTAAAAACTTATCTATATCATCTTCATGATATTTTCCTGTACTAATAAAGAAGTCCATTACTCCTAACAGGTCTTCTTCCATCAATGAATAATCTCCATTATTACTCTTAGTATTCATTCTTTCCAAAACACTCTCAGGGTCATAGTAAGGATCTTGTTCTAAATAAAGTGACGCTGTTTTTTCATCAAGCATAATCCCACACTCTGCATTAAACTCACTACACAGCTTTGCAGCTTCTTCTTTATTCTCTCCCATCCACTTAACTACATCCCAATAAACTTTCATAAATTTAACCATTGTATTATATTTTTCAGAATCTTCATAACTTTTAGGATTAGCAATTATGCTGCACTCAAGTCCGGTTTTTGCCATGTTTCCACTAGAAGCTTGTGTATAGTCTTTTTTATCTTCTGCGAAACTAATTGCACCTGTGATAACAGAGGCATCACCCTGGCCTGCCTGAAACGCACTGTTTGCTGTCGGAGCATCCATAGTAATTACTGAAACATCAGATATGTCTAAATCAAAGCCCTTTAGAGTTTTAATAAGCAGATACTCAAGAACCGTCCCTGAGTTGCAAAGAACCGACGCCCCTTTCCATGAATCATGATCCCCAACTATTTCAGGATTTATAGTATTTTTCCCTTTTCCTGCCGCAGCAATTTTTCCATCGTTTCTCACCCATACAGTTTGTGTTCCATTGTCAGTATTGGTGGCTCCAACTAATTTTGCATTATATGAGACCAATCCTGAAAGAACTCCACCTACTCCAGTAAAGCCAAGATCCCAAGAGTCAGATGCCAAGGCTTCCATCTGCACCGGACCATTATCGAATAAAACCGTCTCTACATCTATTCCTTCTTTTTCAAAGAAACCCTTTTCTTTTCCAATATATATTGGTGTAAAGTTTACAGATCCATTAATTCCTGAGACAACGATTTTCTCTTTCGTTTCGCTTTTCTTATCCGAACCCGAACAGGCAACCAGTTGTAGGGATAGAAAAGCAGCCATGCCAATTGCTAAAATTTTTTTAATCTTCATACTTCTTCCTTTCAATTTCCTTTCAATTTTAGTACACGCGGGTGTACTAGATTTGTGATAACCTTTTCTTTGAATCTACATTAGATTACCTCGTTTGTCAAATTTTTTATTTTATACATTCTTTTGTATATTCTTATATCCCCCCTTAAATCAATCAAATTAAAGTTCCAACAAAAGCCTACCCCAGCCCTATCCCTGCACCTAATCCAATTAATTTTATCGTTTCCATTTTCTTTGCGTAAGAATATAGGCCCAGTAAAAATCCTATTAAGGCTATGTAGTCAATTCCTTCTTTGATCCCACCCGGAAATACGGACGCCATGATCATAGATATTGTTGAAGCCGCTATTAAGCCTACCATTCCCGGCCTTAGAGCTTTTAAAATATCATCAACTATTGCCAACCTTTTTCCTTTAAATAGCAAAGTCCCGAGAATTAATAAAATAATTGTCTGTAGAAGCACAATCCCCATTGTTGCAACAACAGCTCCAGCTATGTTATGCATTTTTGTTCCTACAAAGCTGGCTGCATTAATCGCTATAGGGCCCGGAGTTAATTGCGAAATGGTAACTATATCAGTCATTTCCAATAAATTAAGCCAACCTTTTTGATTTACTATAACACCCTGAATTAAAGGCAATGATGCGTAGCCTCCGACAAAAGACATAGCTCCTATCTCGACAAATGCTATAAAAAGTTGTATCAAAATAATCATTTTAATTTTAACCCCTTTATGCTGAATAAAATTGAACCCAAAACAGCCAATCCTAAGATGATAAAGCTTGTATTAATCTTTAATATGTAAGATAAAATAAAAGCAGCCACCATTACAATAAGTACAAAAATTGGCGTATCTCCTTCGGCTGTCTTTGTCAACCTAATGGTTGTTATAACCAAGACCTCGCTTATTACCCCTGCCATTCCTCTCAGGGCAGCCCTTACCCAATAGTTGTTTGCAAATTCTGCATAAAAGTAGTAAATGATACTTATAACCATCAAAGGTGGTAATACTGCCGCCAAGACACTTAAAAAAGCCCCCTTAATCCCTTTAACTTTGTATCCCGCTAAAAGGCTTACGCTTACAGGCAATGCTCCGGGAGCACTCTGAGCCAGTGCTATCATATCCAACATCTCATCCTCTTTAAGAAGTTTGTATTTCTTAGAGAACTCATCCATTATAACGGGAGCTACTGTATATCCCCCTCCAAATGTAATTAAATTGATCTTAAAAAATACTTTTAAATAAACTCCAATATGAAAGAAAGAGTCCGTATAATTGTGTAAAAAGAAAAAGTCATTTGAAACCTAAACTAGTACAATGTTTTTAACCACAAAAACCAACTAAGAGTAACAAATTACCCAATTACATTTTAGATTAAACATAGAAGATATTCAAAATTCAATCAATACTGAAGTTAAAAACGACATAGCAAGAAATATTCTAACCAAAGTATTTAACGAGCTTATGGAATAAGAAAGAGATGAATATCTAGAAAATAAAGCCTACCAAAGAGATCCTAATCGTAGTACTTATCGAAATGGATACTACGAACGTGACTATACAACAAAAATAGGGACATTAACCCTAAGAGTACCTAGAACAAGAGATGGTAAATTCTGGGCAGAAATTTTTGAAAGATATCAAAGAAATGAAAAAGCTCTACTCACAACCATGCTAGAAATGTATGTTCAAGGAGTATCAACAAGAAAAGTATCCAAGGTAATAGAAAATATGTGTGACAAAACATATTCAAAATCCTTTGTATCATCCCTAACTAAAGAGCTAGATGAAGAAGTAAAACTATGGAGAAATAGTGACCTAAGTACAATTAAATATCCCTACATAATTGTAGATGTAGTATACATAAAAGAAAGAGAAAACAATCGAGTAGTATCAAAAGCTTGTCATATTGCAATAGGAATAAATGAAAAAGGAAATAGCGAAATCATGGGCTTAGACCTAAGTGCTAGCGAAAGTTAATACTCATGGTCAAACTTCTTTGAGTATTTAAAAGCTAGAGGCTTATCTGGACTTAAAATGGTAATATCAGATGCCCATAAAGGCCTAGTAAAAGCAATAAAAGAAACATCCGTAAATGTAATATGGCAAAGATGTCAGGTCCATTTTCTAAGGAACATCTTATCTAAAGCACCAAAGAAAAACACCGAAGAATTTAGAACTGACATCAAATTACTATTTAAAATCCAAGATGTAAACTTGGCAAGAAAAATGAAAGATGAGATATTCTTAAAATACGAGAGTGAAAAGAAATTTCAAAACTCTTTAAGTACCTTAGATGAAGGATTTGAAGATGCTTTTGCATATTTAGCCACTGATGTAATTCACAGTAGGCTTAAATCAACAAATTGCTTAGAAAGAGTAAATGAAGAAGTAAGAAGACGTGAAAAAGTAATTAGAATATTTCCTAATAAAGAATCAACTATAAGATTAATAGGCGCAATCCTCATTGATATCAATGAGGATCGGATCACATCTTCTAAAGTATATATTAGAATGAAATAGTAAATATTGTACTGGTTTAATTTACACAATATTATGGACTTGACTAATTATGAAATTTGATGATTATAATTAATTCACTATTCCATAATATTATATTTTATAAATGGATAATTTAAAATTTTCTTTTCATCTAATCCTAGGACTTTTAATACTAAAAAATAAATTATATAATCAAGAACTTGGTTTACTCTTATTATTTCTTTTGTAGATTTATATCTATTTTTATTTTTATCAGGGTTTGCTCCGTGTGTATGGTAATTTCTAGTATCTTTTAATTTTACAGCAAATTTATCTATAAACTTATCATCCCTATCCCATTCTGAATCAATATCATAAAAAATAATCTTGAAGTTTTCTGGCAAGCTTTCTAAAATCACGTTTAATTTTTCACGAAGAGTCGGATTCTTATTTTTTGAACTGTGATTTATATTTTTAATTATTTCTTCTTTTATGCCCTCTTCTACATCAAATAAATTCAAATAATCTTTTAGTTTAGTTTTAGTTTTATTTAGTTTATTTTCTTTATCAGTGATCTTTTCTCTTTTATTTACCTTATAATTATCATAATATGCTTCAAGTATTTTAATTTGGTTAACTAATTTGGTATTTATATCTAAATTAGGTTTTTGATTTTGATTATATAGGGATATTATATAATCTAGATTGTCTTTATTTTTAAACCATTCATTTATAAGTAATCCAAAATCCTTATATACATTACTTAATCTAAGCGAATAAAAATTAAGCTCATCATTATTAAAACTAAGTTGATTAAATATTAATTTACCTTCATAATAGGGTCTATGATAAATATATTCATCTTTTTTGATCTTCTCAATCCAGATCCTATTAACATTGTCTTCAAGTAGATAGGTACATTCTGTTAGATTGCCAAAAATTTGCGTAATAAAATTAATAAAGTCTTTGAACCAAAACGCTAAATCTAAAAGATTATCGATAGGCTTAGGCTCGTATCCTTTTGAATTTATCTTTATATAAGATTCAACTTCTGTCATAACTCCTTTATGAATATTATAATTTTGAGTTATATTTCTAACTAACTTAACATAATACTTTCCATCTAATATTTCATAATTATTATTATCAAAAAAATCGTTATTATAATCTATGGAGTATGAGCCATCGTCACCAACATTATTTATTGTAGGTAAATTTATATCATACCAATCTTCCAAATAATTAAGTGAAATCCTAACCTGTGTAGCTTGCAAAGTTTTGGAAATTATATTATCATCATTTTTAATTAATATAAATCCCCTTGTAGCCATATAGCTCTCTGTAGGGTAGCCGGGTGATGGAAAATTTATACTTATTATGTAACATTTTTCTAATTTAACATATAGGCCATTACTTAAATAGCCAAAAATATCAAAACTATTGTAGGTCTTTTTAACATTATAAGATTTTAACTTCCCATTTATCTCCAGTCTTATTTTTCCATTGTTTATTTTAAGCGTTCCTCTAACTGCTGTTTCAATCCGATTCTTGTTATATACACCAACTGCAGATAGAGACCAGAGCCCTTTATATTCAATTATATT
Source organism: uncultured Anaerococcus sp. (assembly GCF_963510915.1). Taxonomy (GTDB): domain Bacteria; phylum Bacillota; class Clostridia; order Tissierellales; family Peptoniphilaceae; genus Anaerococcus. Next base: position 28,561 of record NZ_CAUPHG010000004.1, read on the forward strand.
ATCTAATCTAAATTCTCTTAAATTTGCCAAAAATTTCTCCTTAAGTATTCAATAATAATAAACTTATATGAAACCATTTCTATTTCTCATTGAAATTTAATACTATAGTTTTATCTAAATTACCGCATATCAGATAAATATTATCGAAAGGCATATATTTATCTCTGTAATGATTTTTTAAATTAAAAGCCACCTGTTGAAAATCATCATCATAATTATGAACTGATATTATCGCCAAATTAATTTCCTTAAATTTGTCATACGTATCAAATTTTTCTATTTTACTATCTATTCTTTCAACAAAAAGCATATACCAATTTTCTACCCACTTGACTACAGGTCGACCAATCATAACTTTATAATTATCACCTAAACTATCAAAAGTATTATTTTCTACTTCCCAGATTTGATTATTTTTTGATATTTCTCTGAGGTCATCATAATCTATTATTTCCTTAATTGATCTTCCCTTATTCGTTTTAACTTCATATAGATAGTGACAATTCTCTGCATTTTGTAGACTAATAATATTTCCATGTTTATCCGTACATTGATAAAAAAGTATTCCTTCTATTACATCTTTTGTTAAGGGCTTGTCTCCATTCATCTTCTTTGCATTAATGATATCTTTCCCAATCGTTTTAGAACTTATTATTAGTTCATCATAATCAGCTCTAACAATTTCCACACCAACGGATTTATCAACCGTTTGTATATCTGGTATTTCTGAAAGATATGCATTTTTATATTTGACACTATCTATTATTTGTAATGCTGCCAACACGAAGGTTTCTTCGTTTTTTCTAGTCATGTTCACCCCTTAAATATCTATTTTTAGCGTTTTAAAAAACATTAACCACCATATCCTTCATCTTCTCCCCACCCTAAAAATCTCTCTTACCGCATCAACCAAGGCGTAATACAAGTAGGCGTCTCTTATTCTGGCTTCGGGGTGGGCGAAGCTTAGGATGGTTTTTTCCTTATATTCTATGTACTCCACTCCCCTTTGGGTCATGGGCCATTTTATTTCTTTTGGGTCTAGGACTGATTTTACAAAGTCTCCTGCTGTTCCGCAGCAGATTATGATGTCTGGATTATAGAGTTCTATTTGCTTTTTGATTATTTCCTTGTTTTCCCATGCTGCCTGGGATATTTCTTTATCAACTGATGTGTGCCCGCCGCCGGTTTTTTTAAGGTTTATTGACCCTATTTTTTTGAGGTAGGTTTTTCTTCTTTCTTTGTTGTCTTTTGAAAGTTCTTCCCAGCTGTATTCTTTATCTAGGTTTAAAATGCCTTGTGTCCATCTGGCTACATTGTCCCAAGTTTACCAGCGGCCTCCTTTGTATAAAAACTTTCTTAGATCCCAATCCTCCCCACCGTTTACTTCTTTCATTACGTATAGTATTTTATATTTTGATGATAGATACTGATTTTCATCAACTATCCCGTCTGTTATTATGGCAGGGTTTTGTAATTTTAGTTTATCAAATAATATTTCTTCTTTTTCTTTTATTGTCATTCTTGGCCTCGCTTGTATTTTATTATAATTTATACCCTTCTTGGCATGATAATTTAAAGTGGTGATAGATGTATTCCTTCGTTCATTCTGGTCCTGGATTTATGGGATTCCTCGCCATGCTCGGAATAACAAGAAAAATTTCAACTTATAATGTTTTTGTATTTTTTTACCAACTCTTAGGAATTTCCTAATAGTTCAACTATTTAGTATTTCTTAATAGTTCACTTATTTAGAAATACTTAATAAGTACTTGTTAGTTTCTTCGTTCATTCAGGTCCTAAATTCATAACATCCCTCCTCCGCCTACGGCGTCGTTCGGGATGGCGCTGGAGTGCTGCTGTGGCGTTCGATTGTCGTTCGGGACTGCGGTGTGGTTTGATTGGTTTTAAGCACACAAAAACCCCTCCATCCGTATTCCGGATTTTGGGGTTCAGGTCACTTTCGTGGGGCTTTTATTTGTCTAGCATTTTTTCTATTATTTCTATCGATTGCCTATAGGATGTGGATTCTATATCGGGTTTGGTTGGGTTTTCTTCGTTGATTTCTCCTGTTGGGTCATAGCCTAGGGTGTTTGTGTAGGTGAAGACTAAGCCAGAGTTTGGTAGGACGGAGTTTATCACGCCTAGGGTGATTCCGTCACCACCGGTTTGGCTGCCGACTATGGTTGCAAATTCGGTGTTTTTTACAAAGGATGCGAAGCCTTCGGCTGCTGAAAAGACATCTTCGTTTACTAGGAGGAAGATTTTCCCTTCATAACCGTTGTCTCTTTTGCTTTCATCTGGGTTTATGGCTATCGTGTCCTTGATATAATAGGCGAATTTTTTTAAATCTTCTGGATAATCTAGTCTTATTCCTGAAATATCAACGTTAGATAGGCTTTCCATGTTGAGGGTATTGTCTTGTAAAAGTAGTCTTGTTTTTGGAGAATCCTTGAAGAACATATGGTTTATAACTTGTTTAGGATTTTTGCTTAGTTTTGGCAATAGAAAACTTTTCCAATATTCCATGTTGCCGCCAACATTGTCCCTAATATCAATTACAAGGGCCTTATACATATGTTTATTTCTCAAAAATTCATCGACTACCTTGCTGTCTTTTTCTATATTGGTCATATCTCCCATCTGAGATATCTTTAATATAGCGAGGTCTCCCTGACTTTCAAGGCTAATATTTGCTTCGCCCTCGTCCTTTTTAGGCTTGTTTTGCTTTCTTTTGACAGGCCCTGCTGAAGTATTAGATTGAACTCCATCTATACCATACCTATTTCTCACTACCTGCCTATTTAGGTTTAAAAACTCATAATATATCGAAGGTTGGTTCCAGTTTTGCGAATAATATTTGAGTGTTGATTCAACATAGGCTGAGTCTGCAATCTTGGCATGGTAGTTATGTAGGTCTGCCATTATTTCGCTTAGGGTCTTGATAAATTCTCCATCATTTTTGCAGTCTTTGACTTTTTTTAAATATATGTCGTGATTTTTTAGGAAATCCACTTCATATTTTCTCTTCAAGACTTCAAAAAATGGGTAGGATTCTTTGAGTTCTTTAAATAAGTATTCAAAGTCTGCTACCATTTCAGATTTGCTTAGTTTTTTTGGATTTTCATAGCTTGCTAGTTGCAAGTGTGGAGGTTCTTTGAGGTCTTTGTACCATTTGAGATATTCATCCACTGTAAAGTCTGTGATGTTCTCTGGATAAAAAGTACCTGTATGGGTTGTCAAATCCTTGCCGGGATTTTCGCTGGCAATTTTTTTTCTCTCTAGATAAGCAATTCTTCTTTTTACGCAAGAAGTCTGGAGAACTAAAAGCAAGATGAAAACTACCGCCAAGGCGAATTTTCTAAGCTTTTTCATCAAAATCTCTCCTCATTACAAAGTCTCTTTTAAAGAGATCAAAAAGAATAGCTATATTGCCCAAAGGATTGACTAGGGAATAAATTACCAAGAGTCCTGCCAATACAAGCAGCCTTCTTTCTTCATAACGTTTGATGGCTATAGGCTTCTTTCTAGAACCTAGGGTTAGGATACCGATAAGGATGGCAAGGGCTCCGAAAATATCCTCCAAAATTTCCTTATAGTAAATTCCAAAGCCAATTATCCCTATTCCCATCAAAATCCAAATGATAGACGAAGTAATGTTGATTTTATAATATTTTTTTAAGTCTGTGTTTTTATTCCTTTTTCTCATATCATAAATCTAAATTTGGATAAACCTTCATAAAAGTATTGTCTCGCACGCCAGCTTGGTAGTCAAGATAGCCTGCCATGGCAATCATGGCTGCGTTGTCTGTACAAAGAATGATATCTGGATAATAAAATTTGATATCTCTCTTTCCTAATTCCTCTTCCATCCTTGCCCTAAGCCTTGAATTGGCTGCAACTCCACCAGAAATAGCAAATTGTTTGTAGCCTGTTTCTTCAAGAAGCATAAGGGATTTTTCTACAAGGACATCAACTACTGCGTCTTGAAAAGAAGCTGCAAGGTCTGCCTTATTGATTTCATTGCCCTTTTGTTCTTCATTGTGGGCATAATTTAAGACAGCTGTTTTGAGACCAGAGAAGGAAAAATCATAGGATCCTTTTTCTAGCATAACTCTAGGGAAATCAATGGCTTTTGGATTGCCTTCCTTGGCAAGTTTGTCGATTTTTGGACCACCTGGATAGCCAAGTCCGATTTTTCTCGCAACCTTGTCGAAAGATTCGCCCGCAGCGTCATCCCTAGTTGAGCCAACTACTTCTATGTCATTATAATCATCTACCTTACACAAATATGTATGACCTCCAGATACAACTAGGCATACAAAGGGTGGCTTTAGGTCCTTATTTGAAAGATAATTTGCACAAATATGACCCTTCATGTGGTTAGCGCCTACAAGGGGTTTGCCAGTAGCTAAGGCTAGGGCCTTGGCAGCAGAAATCCCAACTAAAAGCGAACCAATAAGGCCTGGCCCCTTGGTTACTGTGATTAAATCTAGGTCATCATAAGATATTCCCGCTTCTTCTAGAGCTTTAGCTATCAAGGGATTTATCGCCTCAAGGTGTTTTCTAGATGCAATTTCTGGTACAACTCCCCCAAAGAGAGCGTGGATATCTATCTGACTGGATATTAAATTTGTTAAAACTTCTCTTTCATTTTTCAAAACTGCAACAGAAGAATCATCGCAAGATGTCTCTATTGCAAGGGTGTAAAAGTCTTTCATAGAATAGTCCTTATCATATTGTAAGCATCTTCACCTGTTTTTTGGTAGTAGTTTTTCCTAATTGATTGGATATTAAAACCATATTTTTGATAGAGGTTCACTGCCGCAGTATTTTTTGTTGATGCTTCTAGCCATATTTCTTTGGCGGATTTTTCCTTGGCAAGGCTTATCAAATGCTCCAAAAGAGCTGAGCCAATACCCTCGCCTCTGTGGTCTTTGTCAACCGCTATAGTAAAAATTTCAACCAAATCTGATAGCACGCTTATTATATAAAACCCTACTATTTCCCCATCTTTCTCATAAACATAATGTTTTAAAAAGGAGTTACCTTCAAATTCTTTAAGTAGCATTTTTTTAGACCAAGGCTCAAAAAACGACTCGTTCTCGATTTCGTAAACCCTGTCAGTATCCGCAAGATTCATTTCTCTAATCACTTTTTCTCAAACTCCCTTTCTGCTTGACTTTTTCTAAGATAGTTCGGACTGATTTCATAAAGTGGCTTGGATTGAAGTTTTTCTTCCTGAGCTAACCTTATTAGATTCCTTCCAATACAATTATTAATATTTATTGGTGCCTTCTTTGCCCTCTCAAACTTATCAGAGTACTTGTCATTTAAAAGACCAATCATCTCTATTTCTAGACCTTTCTCATTTACAATATTGGCTAGGTCATCAATTTCATAAAGATTTGCTGGAATAATTTCCTCTAAATTCTCATCATATAAGGCGGCATAGACTCTGGTGGCTCTCGCATCTATTAAGGGTAATTTTGCCCTTACAGAAGTTGAACCTGCCGCCATGGCTTTTAGGGTTGAAATTGTTATTAGGTCTTTTTCTTCTACCTGGGCTAGGGTTTTGGCTATGGTCATGCCGATCCTAAGTCCAGTAAAAGACCCAGGGCCTTCTGCTATTATGAACTTATCAATGTCTGCCACTGTCATGCCCAAAAGGTCAAGGAGATTTTCTATCATTGGTACTAGACTTTCTGAGTGGGTTTTAGACTGGTTTACATTAAAATCGCCTAAGATTTCCCTATCATCAGCCACAGTAACAGTTGAAATCATGGTTGATGTATCAATTGCTAAGTAATTCATTAATCTCCCTCGCCCTTTCTGTGTCGTTTAAAATTTGTATTTCCCTAGTATTTGAATCTAGCTTGTCTATCTTTATATTGATCATTCCCTCTGGCAAATATCCCCTGCCATTTTCCGCCCATTCAAGGAAGGTAATTGCCCCTTCTGGATAAAAGTAAGTTTCAAAATCAATATCTAAAAGGTCATCAGGATTATCAAACCTATACAAATCTAGGTGATAAATGGTTTTATCTCCCTCATATATATTTACAATGGCAAAGGTAGGTGAAGATGAATCGTAAATACCAAAATACCTGGCTATGGCATTAACTAGGGTAGTTTTACCTGCACCCATGTCGCCAATAAGATTTATGACATCACCCTCTTTTAAAAGCGGTGCCAAGCTATTTGCAAATTTTTCTAAGTCATTTAAGTTGTTTATAATCATACAAAGCCTTCCATTCTTTCTATTATACCTCTTTTTTATCCTCTAGGGAGCCTTTTTGTCTGTGTTTCAATACAAAAAGCACCCGGCTAAGGTGCTTTTCGTAAAACAGAATATTTTTTTGGATAATAATGTAAGATATCTCTATTTTAATTTTAGAATTGGTGATACCCTCTTATAGATTAGGTCTGTCACAAAGGCAGCTGCTGTGCCCTTTACAATATTAAATGGTGCTATTGATAGGAGCATCAAGCTAAAATATGATTTAACTAGAGGGTTGCCTGGTACTTGGCCTGCAAAGGCGTTTAGGTCGATGCCCATGGCCTTAGCGTAGGCTGGGAAAACTACAAAAGCATTTGATAAGGTTGCTATAGCAGTCATCGCAATTACTCCGCAGAATAGGGAGAAGATTGCAGTTTTCCTTGTCTTGTTGTTTTTATAGATAGATGCTGATACAAATACAAAGCTTGCACCAACAATAAAGTTTGACAATTCACCAACACCAACTGTTTGAGTCTTGGTTAGGTTTAGAATATTTTTAACCAATTGGATTGCAACTCCTGCCCAAGGTCCCATAGCAAAGCCACCAACTAAGGCTGGCACATCTGCAAGGTCTACCTTCATAAAAGGTGGGGCTATTGGAATTGGCAATTGGAAAAACATCAATATAAATGCAAGTGCTGATAAAATACCAATTTTAACTACGTTGTTTAATGAAATAGATTTTGTTTTGTTCATAATACCTCCCTTTGGGCAATAAAAAATGCCCAGTTATCAGGGCACGAAAAAAGCTATAATATATCTTCTTCCATCCAGACTATACTGTCGGTTTTGGAATTTCACCAAATCGGTCCTAAGACTCGCAGACTATAACTGCCGGTTAAGGAATTGCACCTTTCCCTGAAGAAGCAATGGATTTCCATCGCTAATATCTATTCAATTTCTGATTCTATTATATGAAAACTTTT
>NZ_CAUPHG010000005.1:0-35184 GCF_963510915.1 uncultured Anaerococcus sp.
CAATAGAGCTTTCAGCATTTAAATATCAACAAAACATACAGAATTACTTGCTGTATAGTCACCGATATTTTTTAGATGTTTGCTTAATATCTTTTCATAAGCTTGTCTATATATAAAGTTAGAATCTATGGCTATATTTAAAAGCATGGCTTTTAAAATTATTTCTAGGTTTATCTCACTTGCAAAGTCACCTGTTTTTATCCCATCTTTCATATCTTCTAGATAGATTGGTAAGGGGAGGTCTTTAAGATCTTTATTTGTACTTTCTTCTCTTAATTCAATATAGGCTAGTTTATCAGTATATTTTAAGAAATATCCATCCAATATATCCATTAGCACCACCCCATGAATTTTCTTTGCCTATAGGAGTGTTGATTTAAGTGTTTGAATAAAATCCCTCTAAAAAGCATAAAGCCTGTGTGGATTGCACCAATTATTAAGCAGGCAATGATTTTATCAATTCCCATTGGCTGACCGATTGAAAATCTTATACTTAGATAAAACTCAACTCCAATAAAAATTAAACTATATAGGCCATAGTGAAGAGGGTTATTTTTTACAAAGTTTACTGATTCAATTATTGCATTTACCCCACTTCTTCCATTTAGATAGATCTGTTCATAGATTGAAGATATGAGGATTTGTATAATTATAACTACAAGTACCCTTGCCCTTACTGGGAAATTTACCAATAATAAGTTAGTAAACATTTCTAGTAAGTAGACCCAAAACATGGTTTCTATCATAGGGGCAAAGAAATTTCCTACTGAATTTTCAAGCGATGCCCTACCTGTATTTCCGTATTTAACAACTGATACTAGGCTTTGGACTACAAAACAAGATATAATCACGCCTATAAAATAGTTTACGATACCGCCAATAGTGCTTCCTACGACTCCAAAGTTAAACTGATTGTTTTCAAATATTGTATTTATTAAGATGAAGATAAAGACCATGTAAGACTTGTTGATTTTTTTGATAGTTTCCTTAAAAGATATTTTTGATACAAGAATAAAGTCTTTAAATTTGTTCATTTACATCTTCTCCACAGTTTTTATGCCAAGTAGGCCTAGGGCTATTTTTATAACTACTGATGTTGCATAAGCTAGGGCAAGTCTTTCTTCTTTTAGTTTTTCATCATCAACCATAATCTTTGATGAATTGTAGAATTTATTAAAGCTCTTAGCTATATCTGTTAGGTGTCTGGTTATTAAGGATGGTTCATATTTTTCCTTAGCTTTTACTACTACATCTTCAAAGCCAGCTAGTTTTTTAACTAAAGTAAACTCTTCATCACCTGTTATTTTTTCAATCTCTAATGGTTTTATTTCATCAAAACCAGCTTTTCTTAGGACAGATTTAGCCCTAGCATAAGTGTATTGAACGTAAGGTCCTGTTTCACCGTCAAAATTTAAAACCTCATCCCAATCAAATACATAATCTTTTATCCTGTTGTTATATAATTCTTGGAATTTAACCGCACCGATACCCACTATTCTTGATACTTCATCTATATTATCTACTGTGTCTTCACGGCTTTCCATAATTTCACGAGTTTTATCAATTGCTTTGTTTAGAACATCTTCTAGGAAAACTACTTGGCCCTTTCTTGTTGATAGTGTTTGATCTTTTAAACTTACCATACCAAAGGAAATGTGTTTGCATCCCTTATAAAGGTCATAGCCCATTAGCTCAAGGATTCTCCAAAGTTGTTGGAAGTGGAGATTTTGTTGGGTGGCAACAACATAGAGGTTCTCATCGAAATTATATTCTTTTTTTCTATTTATAGCTGTGGCTATGTCTCTTGTTATATAAGCTGATGATCCATTTGACTTAATTATAATTGATGGTGGTAGGTCAAACTCCGAAAGGTCTATGATTTGTGCCCCATCAGATTCTACAAGAAGATTTTTCTCTTTCAATTCTTCTAAGATTGCTGGCATATATTTTGAATAATAAGCTTCACCCTTGTAGTTATCAAAGTCTATGTCTAATAATTTATATACCCTGTCAAATTCGTTAAAGGAAATCTCCTTAAACCATGACCAAAGTCTGGTGGCTTCTTCTTCGCCTTCTTCTAGATTTTTAAATTCTTGACGAGCCACTTCCATCATTTCTTCGTTTTCGCTAGCTTCTGTATTATACCTAACATAGAGGTTTAGGAGCTCTTTAATGGGGTTTTTATTTAATTTATCATCATCTCCCCAAAGCTTGTAAGCCGCAATCATGGTTCCAAATTGGGTACCGTAGTCACCAATATAATTTGTTGCTATAGTGTCATAGCCTAAAAATTCATGGATATTTCTAAGAGCATCACCGATTACAGTTGACCTTATGTGACCAATATGGAATGGCTTGGCGATGTTTACTGAAGAAAATTCTACAATTGCAGTCTTACCCTTGCCCATATCAGATTTTCCGTAGTTTTCTTTCTTTTCAATAATTGCATTTATGACTTGGTTTTCGAATTTTTTCCTATCTAAGAAAAAGTTTATATAAGGACCAACGTTTTTAACCTCAGCAAAATCTTCAAGATCTAAAGTGCTAGCAAGTTCTGTTGCTATTTGGGCAGGATTTTTCCTTAAAGTCTTTGCAAGTTGAAAGCATGGAAAGGAATAATCTCCCATGTTTTCTTGAGGTGGGATTTCTATCAGTTGGTAAATATCATCTTTAGATAGGCCTAATTCTTTGCCTTCTAATTTCTCAGCAATAATCTCTTTATAATCTTTCATTAATCCTCCTTAGGCGAATTTGACTATGGTTACTCCATAACCGCCTTCTTTATCGTCTCCAAACCTGTAAGAGGCAACCCTCTTGTCAGTCTTTAGGTTTTCACTTACTCCCTTGATTAAAGCTCCTGTACCCTTACCGTGGATAATCTTTGCCTGATCAAGACCAGCAAGCATGGCATCATCAAGGTATTTATCAAGGTTTCTCATGGCTTCGTCATATCTTTGCCCTCTCAAGTCTAAGCTAACAGAAATATTCATAGCCTTTTTTACACTATACACCTTCTTGACATTTTTCTCAGTTTGGTTTTCTCCCTCAATTTTCTTTACATTCTTGATATTTGAATCCATCTTGAGGATGCCCATCTGAACTTTTATATTGCCCTTGCTATCCGGACCTTCAACGACTTCTGCTTTTTCATTTAGGCCAGCAACTATAACCATATCTCCAACTTTTAACTCATCTGGTGCATCTAGCGATCGTTTTTGTCCAAACTTGTCTTCTTCTCTTTCGATGTAGGAATCTTTGTAAGTATTTCTAATTTTATTTAAAGACCTATCTATATCACGAGTATTAGCATTTTTAGACCTTTTAGCTTCCTTGAGCATGGCCTGGCTTTCCTTATTGGCCTTGTCAAGAATTTCGTTGGCCCTCTCTTCTGCCTTCTTTATTATTTCATCCTTGGCTAGATCTATCTCTTTTGATTTATTCCTTAGCTTATCCTTGATTGACTGTATTTCTCGCCTATAAGCCTCAATTTCCTTATTTTTCGCTTCGATTTCAGACCTATCATCTTCTATTTGGTCTAAAATCTTGTTAATATTTTTTGTATCTTCACCTATAAAACTCTTCGCCTTATTTAATATTTCATCAGACAGTCCAAGTCTTTTTGAAATCTCAAATGCATTTGATTTACCAGGTGTACCTATTTCTAGTTTATAAGTTGGTGATAGGGTTTTTACATTAAATTCAACTGATGCATTCATCACCTTGTCATTTTCCATGGCGTAGTATTTTAATTCGCTATAATGGGTTGTGGCAAAGGTCATTACTTCCTTTTCTGTCAAGTGGGAAAGGATTGAAATCGCAAGGGCAGCTCCCTCTATAGGGTCTGTTCCAGATCCAATTTCATCAAGTAAAACTAATGAATTGCCTGTCACTTTTTCTAGGATATCAACAATATTTGTAAGAGATGCAGAAAAGGTTGAAAGGCTCATTTCAATCGACTGCTTATCTCCTATATCTAAGAATACATCATCAAATAAATTTACAGTAGATCCTTCTTCGGCTGGTATAAACATTGCTGTTTGAGCCATTAGAGTAATTAAGCCGACAGTTTTTAAAGAAACAGTCTTGCCCCCTGTATTTGGTCCTGTAATTATAAGAGTTGTGTAATCTCCGCCAATAGCCACATCTATAGGCACAACCTTGCCTGGAAGAAGTGGATGGATGGCACCTTTGATATTTATAATTTTTTGCCCATTAAGTTTTGGCAGAGAATAGTCGTTTTCAAGACCAAACTTAGCCTTGGCTTGGAGAAAATCTATCCTTGAAATTATTTTTTGATTTTCCAAAATCTCAACATCAAATTTTTCAGCAAACCTTGACAATCTATCAAGAATCCTCCTGATCTCCGCTTCTTCCTTTAGTTCTAAGTCTTTATATTGGTTATTTAGTTCAACTATGGCTGATGGCTCAATAAATAAAGTGTTACCAGAAGCTGACTTGTCATGAACAATACCATTTATTACCGAACGCTTGTTGGTTTTAATGGGTACAACATACCTACCGTCCCTTACAGAAACTACCTTATCTTGGAGGGCACCCTCGTATTTTGAAGAAGTTATATATGAATTAAGTTTATTTTTTATTTCTTCTTCCTTACGCCTTAGGCTCCTTCTGATTGATAAAAGCTCTCTTGAAGCATTATCTGCAATTTCTTCCTCATTTAAAATTGACCTATCAATTTCATCTTTTAAAAATTCGTTAGTAGTAACCCTGTCAAAAAGGTCTGAGATATAAGGGTCATCGATATTCTTGCTATATTCTTTCAAATATTCTGAAACTCTCAAAAGACTTAATATTTTTAGCAAATCACCAGACTCGAGAATCCCGTTTCTCCTAATATAGCCAACTATTTCCGTAAAATCATAAAGGCCAAAGATGTCAATATTACCATTTCTCGCAACGACCTTGGCCATGGCTCCGGTTTTTTCTAGCTCATCTAACAAATAATCCATATCTGTGGATGGTTTTAGGTCTAAGATTTGTTTTTTGACCAGGCCTGAACGTGCCATTGCTGAAAGCTTTTCTAATATTTTGTTGTATTCTAAAACTTCTAGGCTTTTTGCCTGCATTAAATAATTCCTCTTTCGTAATTCATCTTATCTTTATACTCTTTATTTAGATAAATTTTTAAATCCTCATTAGAAAATACCGATACAAGAGTTGAAACATTTTTATCAAACAAATCCTCATTAAACCCTACTGGCTCATGAGGATAAATTTTGCTAAGAGAATCCCTCCTTACAAGGAGCATCCTATCGCCATTTGCAGATACAAGTTCAGCTTTGTTAAATTTACAAGTTGGGCAACCCCTAAGGCCACAATTTTTAATGGTTGAAAATGGGCAATGCACCATATTCATAAGCTCAATTCTAGCAAAACTCAATGCCTCTACTGAATACCTATTAACATTTTCATTTATATTTGCTAGGGTATTTTCAACTGACGACTCGATTTTTTCTGCAAAGGATGAATAAAAATCAAAGGCATAGGAGTTCATCACATTGAGATATCTACCAATTCTAATTTTTATACCATTCTTCTTGAAATCTTCTACAAAATCAAGGTCCCTATAATTATTAAATATCACACCCTCAATATCATTTGCCTTTATAAAAGAAATCAATTCGTCAATTTCATAGTCCATATGGCTATCAAGATTGAGATACAAATGTAAGCCCTTGTATTTTATGTCATAATCTTTTATGTAGACCTTGTCAAAATCTCTAAGTAGACTTGGATTTATATCATTTGTCATAATTTCGATGTTTTTTTCTGGATTTTTAGGACTTGGGTCAGCAAGTTTTGCTTTTGTAAGCTTGACTGGTTTTCTTTTGTATTTGCCAGCTATTTTTACTTTTAAGAGGTCAATAGCATCTCTTCTTACCTTATTGATATCTTTTTTCCTTATAAAAATCCCCTGGTCTATTTTAATTTCAATACTAATTGGATTGAAAATTTCATCCTTAAACCTGTCAAGGTTATCCCTTATACTTGACTCATCCAAAGAAATATTTTGAGCGGACTCAATAAGATTTTCACCGTAAACCACTACTTCCATATCTCTATAAGATATTTTAAGCCTTGGTTTTTCACCAAGCCTTCCCTCAAAATAAAGGCTGACTGGCAAAGATTTATAAGATCTAAGGCCATTTTCCAAATCGTCTTTTATATTTTCTGCATTTAGCATTAAAATATCAGAATCAACCTTGGCATCCTTGTACTTTTCAAGAAAAATTATCTCATTTTTCTTATAATCTTCTGTCAAAGTCAATGGTAATTTCTTATCCCTATCTGTTGTGACTTGAAGATTATCACCCTTGTGGAGGTTAGACTGGGCAGTAAAGGCCTTTTTTTTATTAATTAATTCTACCTTTCCAACAGCCCTATGCTTAATATCTCCTTCTTTTAGGATATAGTCTCTTCTTTGATCGAAAATAAAACCTCTTGTATAACCCCTATTGGAAATATCCCTTAATTTTTCTGAATCATAGGCTTTTCCATTTACTTTTCCCTTGTAAGCTACAACGGAGTTATATACATATTCCGGACTCTTCATCCTGCCTTCGATTTTAAGGCAATCAATACCGAGTTCAATTAGTTCATCAAGCTTATCAATGACATTTAAGTCCTTCATATTTAAGTAATAATCATTGCCGTAAATTTTACCATTATTAATTAATTGGTATTTTTGCCTACAAGGACCAGCACACCTACCCCTATTGGCAGATCTTTGACCAAAATAAGAACTCATAAGGCATTCTCCCGAATAGGAAACGCAAAGTGACCCATGGACAAAAACTTCCTTTTCACAAGGAAGTTTAGCGATTTTTCTGATTTCTTCTATTGGTGTCTCACGGGCTATAACAATTCTCTTAAAACCCAAATCCATTAGGGCCTTGACCCCGTGATAATCTCTTACAGCCATTTGGGTTGAGGCGTGGAAATCAAGACCTGGCATTTGATCCTTAATAATCGAATAAAATCCTATGTCCTGGATCAAAATCCCATCTACTCCGTATTGGTAAAGCTTTTCTATATAGGATATAGCTTTGTCCATTTCAGAATCTTTGATTAGGGTGTTCATTGTGATAAAAACTTTCCTATCAAAATAATGAATATAGTCTATGACTTGTTCTATATTATCTAAGGTGAAATTTTCTGCATAGGCTCTGGCTCCGAAATCATCAAGGGCAAGATAAAAAGCATCCGCCCCTGCTGCGATTCCTGCATAAAGCATATCCATATTGCCAACAGGCGCTAGGATTTCAGTCTTAGTCATCAATTTTACCCTTCAAAATTTCATTTTCTTTTGTAAGGTCCATGGCTTGTTTTTGGAGGGCCTTGATTTTCTCTCTAAGTTTATTGGCATCATTTTCTGCCTTGGTAAGATTTAAAATCTCTGCATCCTTTTCTTGGAGGAGAATTTTTAAATCTTTAAGCTCTTCTTTTTTCTCTTCAAGGTCTTCCTTGTAGGTTCCATATTCATTTTTAAAGGTTTCTAGTTCATTTTTTAGGGCAGGATACGCTTCTATAGCTTCTTTGTTTTCTTCATAGAAATCCTCAAAATTTTCCTTATCCTTAAAATATTCATCTGCAATATTAAGGCTTGCCAATATTAATTTCCTATCAAAAGTGAGCTTATCAGATTTTACATCTTTAATCTTGCCGTCAACATAAGCTGCTATTTTTTCTATACTCTCTTTTGATTCTTTGCTAACAAGAGGATATTTTACACCGTCAATTTTAACTTCAAGTCTAATTTCGCTCACTTTTTTCTCCTATCCACGTAATACTATGTTTTTAGCCTTCAATTCTTCAAGAATACTTTCTTCTACACCCTTGATATCTTCTTCCTTTAAAGTCCTGTCAGCTTTTCTGTACCAAACTCTATAAGAAATAGATTTTTGATTATCTCCTATACCTTTACCTGTGTAGATATCAAATAATTCTACCTTAGCAAGGAGATCTCCTGCCTTTTCCTTCATGATATTTTCAATTAGTTCTGATTCTACTTCCTTAGCTGCCACGAAGGAGTAATCACGTTCTATGGCTGGGAATTTTGGAATTTGTTTGTATTTTTTATCGGTAATTCTAGCATCGGCAATCTGGCTTAGGTTAATTTCTAAGATGATTGCTCCCTTATTTATATTATACTCTTCACGCACTTCATAGGAAATCTCACCAATCACACCGATTTTTTTACCAGCAAAGTAGATATCTGCACACCTACCAGCATGGAAGGCATAAAGATTTTCATTTGCCTTGTATGAAAACCCAGTAAAACCTGTATTTCTCATTGCTTCTGTGAAGAAATCTTTCATATCATAGAAAGAATAGTCACCATAAAGACCCATGGTCAAGGTTAAATTTTCTTTTGGAAGCTGATCGCTTGTTTTCTCGAAAGTCCTATCTAGTTCGAAAAATCTCATGTCTTTTTGACCATACTTAATATTTTTTGCAATAACATCAAGCATGTTGGCAATCTGAGTTGTCCTCATTACAGAAAAATCTTCACCAAGCGGATTTATCAAACTGATATAGTCCCTAAGTTTTGAGTCCTTGGCAACACCTAGTCTGTCATATTCTCTTGGTGAGATGAAAGAATAAGTTGCAAGTTCTGAGAATTTTTGACCTACAAGTTTTTCTTTTAGGCCATCTCTTAGAAGTCTTAGAGGTGATCTTTCGCCTTTTTTAAGTGAAGATACTAATGGCTTGGATTCAATCTTGCCCATACCATAAAGTCTAACAACTTCTTCTATTAGGTCAGCTTCAATAGAAATATCATTTCTAAAGTAAGGAGCCTTTGCTGTTATTGTGTCTTCATCAATATCTTTTACTTCAAATTCCAAAAGTTCTAGGTTTCTAATTGCTTCTTCTTTTGTAAAATCAACACCTGTAAGAGCATTTAACCTTGTTATCCTAAGTCTTACAGCCTTATTATCATTTTCTTTTTTGCCTGCGTCAAAAGAACCACCTATAATTGTGCCTATTCCAAGCTCTTCAATCAATTTCATTACTCTTTTTGAGGCTATCTCTGGTGTCTCAACTGCAACTCCTTTTTCAAAGCGAGAGCTTGCCTCACTTCTAAGATTGAGTTTTTTAGATGTGTCTCTTATGTTATCAGCATCAAAACTTGCTGCTTCAAGAAGGATATTTTTAGTATCATCTGTAATTTCTGAATCAAAACCACCCATGACTCCTGCAAGGCCTATAGCTTCCTTATTATCTGCAATAACAAGCATAGATGGGTCAAGCTTTCTTTCTTCTCCATCAAGTGTTTTAATTACCTCACCCTCTTTGGCATCTCTAACTATAATTTTTTTGCCAGCAAGCCTATCAAGGTCATAAGCATGGAGAGGTTGACCAGTTTCAAGCATGACAAAGTTTGTAATATCAACGATATTGTTAATTGGTCTGACCCCTGCAAGCATCAAGTAATTTTGTAACCACTGAGGAGATTTTTCAATCTTAACATCTTTTACAACCCTTGCGGTAAATCTCAAGCATGAATCACTTTTGACCTCTACTCCATTGGCATAGTCTTTTATATCTTCGCCGTTTGAAGAGTATTCTATTGAAGGATAAGTAATTTTTTCTCCAAAGCTTGCTGCAGTTTCCCTTGCCATACCAATTATAGAAAGGCAGTCAGACCTGTTTGGGGTAATTTCATATTCTATAACTGGAGTGTTTGAAGCTAAGACTTCAGCGACAGGAGTACCGGGTTTAAATTCACCAGCTAAAACTATTACTCCTTCTCTTAATTCTTTAGGAATAACAGAATCATCATAGCCAAGTTCGCTATAAGCTGTAAGCATGCCCTGGCTTACAATTCCAAAAAAGTCGTGATCTTCTATTACAACACCATTATCCATCTTTGTGCCAGATGTGATTACTGGTAGGTAGTCTCCCTTTTTTGTGTTTTTCGCGTTTGTTATAATAGTAATTGGCTCATTTTTACCAACGTCAATTGTTAAAACCCTGAGCCTATCTGCATCTGGATGGTCTTTTTGTTCTATGACATGACCTACAACAATGCCTTCAAGGTCAGATGTGTGAATTGTAACTTCTTCTACGTGAGAACCTGTTTCAGAGAGTCTGTCTGTTATTGTTTTTAAATCTTTTCCTGTTTTTATATAATCTTTTTGCCAAATTAAAGGTACTAACATTTTTCCTCCTAAAACTGTTCTATAAATCTCTTGTCATTATCGTAAAGTAGTCTGATGTCATCAAGGCCGTATTTAACCATGGCAATCCTGTCAACTCCAAGACCGAAGGCAAAACCAGTGTATTTTTCGCTATCGATTCCACAAGCTTCTAGGACATTTGGATGAACCATGCCGCCACCTAATAATTCCATTGACCAACCTGTATTACCGCAAGCAGGGCAACCTTCGCCCATACATACTGGACAAGTTACGTCTACTTCTAATGATGGTTCAGTGAATGGGAAGTGGTGAGGCCTGTACCTAAGACTCATCTTATCTCCAAACATTTCCTTGATAAAAGTTTCAAGTGTTGCTTTTAAGTTCGCCATAGATACATTTTCATCAACTACAAGACATTCTAATTGGTGGAACATTGGTGAGTGGGTTGCGTCAACTTCGTCATTTCTAAAAACCCTACCAGCAGAAACCATCTTGATAGGGAGTTTACCTTCATTCATCACCCTAATTTGCATAGAAGAAGTATGTGGTCTTAGCAAAACTTGGTCGTTGATATAAAAAGTATCTGATGTAGATCTAGCTGGGTGGTTTTTCGGACTATTTAGATCATCAAAAACGTATTTAACTGTGTCAACTTCAGGACCTCCTACAACATCAAAACCCATATTTTGGAAAATTGTTTCAAGCTCTTCCATGGTTTGGTTTATAACGGCAAGGTGGCCTGACTCATATTTGTCAAAATGTGCTGTCACATCAATTTTTTCAGATTTTATCTTTTCTTTTAGAAGTTCTTTTTTAATAATTTCATTTTTTTCAGCGAGTAAGGATTCAATTTCCTTGCTGGTTTGGTTTATAAACTTACCTGCACTTGGCTTTTCTTCATTAGGTAATTTTGCTATTGACTTTTTAAGGTCAGTTATAGTTCCCTTTTTACCCAAAAATTTTATCCTAAGGTCTTCTAGGGCCTCAAGGCTTTCTGATTTTTCGATTTCAGTCTTGGCTGTTGCTAAAACTTGCTTTAAATTTTCTTCCATTTTTCCTCCAAATAAAAAAAATCCGTCCTCTATAAAGGACAGATATAGCTCTGCGGTACCACCTTAATTGATTTATAAATAAATCCGCTCATTACTTTAACGAAAAGTTTACGTATCGACTACTTAATTCATCTCAAAGTTCATCGGTGAATAACCCCAATCGTGACTTAAAAGGCTCTCAACATCCCTTTCTTGCTGTATAAGAATAATTAAAGTCTTTCCGAATCATCACATAAGTCTATTCATAATTATGCTCGCAGCTATGGCTGCATTTAAAGATTCGATTTCTCCCTCCATAGGAATTTTTACAAAGTCGTCAGTAATTAATCTCATTTCTTGACTAAGACCATTGGCCTCATTTCCTATAGCGATAATTATTTTAGAATCTTTCTTATAATTTCTAATATCTAGCCCATCCATATCTGCTGATAGGACCTTATAGCTAGATTTTAATTTTTTTATATCATCAAGAGTCATATCTAGGATATTTAGCCTAAAGACAGATCCCATTGATGCCCTAAGTGTTTTCTCATTGTAGATATCAACTGTTCCTGGCAATAAGATTACATCTCTAAAGCCAAAAGCTTCGGCAGAACGAATCATAGTGCCAAGGTTTCCCGGGTCATTAATCCCATCTAAAAGCAAAATTTTAGATGAAGAAATCTCAACTGGCTCTTTCTTTTTTATAACCGCCCCAATCCCATCAGGACTTGTCATTGATGATAATTTATTAAAAAGTGCTTCACTAAAAACCAAGGTCTCATGACTTGTTTGATAGCTTACACCATCTTTTAAAAAAATAAAATCTACCTTAGCAGATGAAGCAATCGCCTCATCTACTAATTTCCTAGATTCTATTATAAATGAATTTTCTTTATCTCGATACTTTTTCATTTTAAGCTTATTTATCAGCTTAAATTTTTGATTTGATACCGATTCTATTATCATTAAGCGTTTTTGTTAGCAGCTTCTACTAATTTTGCAAATTCTTCTGGATTGTTTACTGCAAGTTCAGCTAGCATCTTTCTGTTGATGTCAATGTTAGCTTTTTTAAGGTTACCCATAAGTTTTGAGTAGCTTGTACCATTGATTCTTGCAGCTGCGTTGATTCTTGCAATCCAAAGTTTTCTAAAGTCTCTCTTCTTATGTTTTCTACCAATGTAAGAATATGCTAGAGATTTCATTACAGCTTGGTTAGCTGTTCTGAATAGAAGGCTTTTGGAACCGTAATAACCCTTTGCTTGTTTTAATACTTTTTTATGTCTTTTCTTTGCATTTACTGCTCTTTTAATTCTTGCCATCTATATCCTCCTATGCACCAATTAACTTTTTAACGTTTTTGTATACAGTTTGTGAAACTTCTGCAGGTTTTCTTAGTCTTCTTTTTCTGTTTGGTGATTTCTTAGCTGTTAAGTGTCCCTTATAAGCTTTTCTTCTCATAATCTTGCCAGAGCCTGTTACTTTAAATCTCTTAGCAGCTGCTCTTTTTGTTTTAATTTTATTCTTTGCCATCTTATTCTCCTTTTTCTTCATTTGGTTCTAGAAACATAACAAGAGATCTACCTTCCATTTTAGGTTTTTTGTCAATCTTGCTACATCCATCCAGCATACCGTTGAACTTATCCATCAATTCGTATCCAGGTTCTTTTCTTCCAAGTTCCCTGCCACGGAATCTTATAGATACTTTGACTTTATCCCCGTTGTTTAAGAATTTTTTAGTTTGATTTGCCTTGGTTTGCAAGTCATTATCTTCGATATTTAAAGAAAATCTTGTCTCTTTTAATTGAGCATTCTTTTGTTTTTTCTTATTCTCTTTTTCTTTCTTTTCTTGATCATATTTAAACTTACCATAGTCCATTATCCTTGTTACAGGTGGCTTTGCATTTGGACTCATAAGCACTAAGTCAAGACCTCTCTCATCAGCCATATCTTGAGCATCATTTAGAGAAGTGATACCAACTTGGTTACCTTTTTCATCAATCAGTCTTACTTGACTAGCTCTAATTTCGTCATTGATTCTTAAATCTTTTATAGTTATACCTCCGTGTATTATATAAAAAAGCGGGCACAAAGTACCCGCAAATAATCTTTCAAAAATAAATCTTATTAACCTAAAAGCTTATGCCGGTAGGTGAGTTTGGGTACTTCTTTGTTGTTTACGTCTTATATAATACTAGATAAATTAGCAAATGTCAAATCATTTGAGTTTTTTGTTTGAATTTTCATGAATATTTGACTATTGCTGCTAGTTTTTTAATCTAATATAAAAAATCCTACACCTATTAGGCCTGGTCCTGTATTTGCTCCTAGGGTTGGAGAAATTTGACCTTCCTTGTAGACTAGAGCATTTTCTATAATGTCACTTAGGTTTTCCTTGATTTTTTTGTGGCCTTCTGGATAATCGCCTTCGGATATAAAGAAGTAGTAATCTTTAACCCCATCAAGGTTTTTCCTAATTATCTTTTCAATCTGGCTTAGGGTTTTCTTTTCACCCCTAACTATTTTTTCTATAGCAAAACCACCATCTGGTGGGACAGTTTTAATAATTGGCTTTACTGATAAAGCATCGCCAATCTTACCAAAAGTCTTTGGCACCCTGCCGCCTTCTACTATATACTTGAAGGTATCAATAGTGAAAAATACCTTGGAGTCATTAATTTTTTCTTCTAGTTTGCTGGTTATTTCTTCAAAACTTAGACCCTCATCTATTAGTTTTTTTGCATAAGTTGCGTAGAAACCTTGGGCTAGGGTTAAGTTTCCAGTATTAAAGGCATAAAGATCAAGACCTTCTATTTCAGCAAGCTTACAAGCATTGTAAGTTCCAGAAAATTTACTACCTATATTAATAGAAATAACCTTACTATATCCATCTTCTTTTATCTTTTCCAAAAGATCATTTATATCTCCTGGTGATGGCATAGATGTTTTTGGTAATTTATTATGGGTCTTTATCCAAGCATAAAAATCTTCCGGGCTTATCTCAAGCCTATCTTTTAAAAATTTGCCATCTAAATTTACATATAAGGGCAAATAATAAAACCCCTCTTCTTTTATGTAGTCAAGGCTTAAATCACTGCCTGAGTCGACTAATATAGCTATTTTTTCCATAATATCTCCTTGCGGTTATCAATCACTAACTGTGTATACAATTTTGTAAAAAGAGAAATAGCCAGGTAAGAGAGCACTTTATCATGGTGGTCTGAATAATCATAAGATATATTAATATTTGTGACTTCCTCACTTGTAAGTATATCTCTCCTAGCTTGGTTAAATACATGTTCAAAATTCTCATAAACATCTTTAATGCCAAATGTTGCAATCTCGATATCTATGCCCTTGGCCAAATCTTCTATCCTAATTACTTGTTTAAAAATTGATATTACTATCAGCTGGGCTATAGAGGCCCTAAAGTATTTTTTCTTTTTGGGTTTGTCTATATAAGCCAATTTAACATAATTATTTACCATTGATGCGGTAAGCAAGTTCTTATCCACTACATTAAGTGGCTTTAAGACTTCTCCCAAGTAAGTTAATAATTCTTCTTTATATATACCTTCATCAGGTAGTTCGTCCCAACTCGGCAAACTTATATTTTCTAACTCACTTATTTTTCTAATCATTTTCTCTCCATATTATACCCTACCTAGTTGATAATACTAGATTAGTACTCGCTATTTATATCAATCTCAACCTTCTCATTGGCAGTTGCTATTGATCTAATATCGGTATTTTTCGACTTATAAAATTTCTTAAAATCCAAGCTTTCTTCTTCCCTATTCCCAATTTTTGTTGGAAAGAATATTTGGCTGTCAGCATCACTTATTATTTTATCCAAATAAGCAAAAGATTGTTTGGACAAATCAGTTATCGGCATAAAAATAAGGTCTGGATTTTCTTCATCAAGTTCATCTAGCAAGTCAAGATACCTTTCTTGATCAATATTATTTAGGTCTGTCGAACCGGCATAACAAATAAGAAGGGAGTCTATTTCAACAAAATATCCCAGCCTTTTCCCATCTAGGCAAAAAGTTTTAATTACGACTTCTTCATCCCCAAAATTAAGCCTTAAAAAATCTCCCTCTCCCAAGAGATAGACATTATCTGTCTTGTATAATTTTTTTAAGTCCTTCATACCTAGTTCATCCTTGTTAAGATAAATAATATTATCATGGTATTTAAGATTACTTACATTTTTGTTCAAGATGTAATTAAGTGACTTTAACTTTCCGAGGTTAAAAATCTCTTCTGTGTAAGTCCTTTCACCAACATCACTTACAAGAAAAATATTATGTTTTGTTTCTGGTATATCAAGGATACCCTTAGCATAGTCAAAAACAAAAAAATAATCACCATAACTTAGGCTATAACAAGAATCATAAATATAATTCACAAACACTTTCTCACTCATCGTATCTCCTTAGATTTTTTATACCCAATATTACATTTTTTATTATTGCCGTATAATCTTTTTGAGGTGAATTATGAAAAAAGAAATAAAAACTAATGCAATGAGATATTTAGATACTTTGAATATAGAATATGAACATATAGACTATGACTTAAACCACGAATTTGTTTCTGCAGTCGACTTGGCTGATGAGGGCCACCAAGATATTCATACCATTTTCAAAACTCTGGCGACAGAATCTAAGGAGGGCGATGTTTATATCCTGGTTATCAATGGCGGAGATGAAATAGATTTCAAAAAAGCTTCCAAGGCAATCGGAGTTAAAAGTTTATCCATGCTTGCCTTGAAAGTCCTCAGGAAAACTGTGGGTTATGAAAGAGGTGCGACAACACCCCTTGCCTTAAAAAAAGATTATCCTGTATATATAGATAATAAGGCTAAGGAATTGGATTTTATCAAGGTTTCCGCAGGCAAGGTTGGCCACTCCATAAAAATTAAGCCAGATGATTTACTAAGGGCCACCAAGGGCACTTACGCCGATTTGATAAAATGATTTTAACTAAGTTTAAAAATAGAAAAAAAATTTCCTATCAAGTAACAGATTCCTATGTTTTTAAAGAAATATCGAAAGACCAAAGCCAAATCGAGGATTGTTTTTGCTTAAAAATCCAAAATGACCCTATGGATGAGAAATTAAAACTCCTTGTCATCCTCTCCCCAATTTTTATAGCGTCCTTTGATAATGGCAGATCAGAGCTCGAATTTCTAAAAAAAACTATAAAAAATTCTTCCTATCCTTTTGCCTTGTACCCACATTTTTTTGGAGATTTTGACAAAGACCAATATTTCAAGGCTAACAGGGATAGAGCCGATAAGAAAATCACAGAAGATATAATTTTAAGGCAAGAAGGGATTATAGAATTTTATTTCAATTCCCTACCGGAAGCCTACCTAAAATCTCTCATTGCCATGGTTGATGCCTTGATAGAAGATGATTCTAACAGGAAAATTCTCCTTAAATATTTTGATAAAATGAGAGATGACATAGTTATAAATGGTAGGAGATCAATAATTGCCAATGGCATCCAGGCCTTTTACTTAAATAAATATGTTCTGGTATGGATGCTTGACCTCTATGACTTTGTAAAAGAAAATAAAGCTGACGTTTTGCCCTACCTTGACCCAATCATGGCCCTGGTTAATGAGCTAAAAACGCCAGCTAAACTTAAATAAGATTTAAAAGCGAATCGTAAGATTCTTCTGATAAATATTTTGGGGCCACATCTAAAACGGTGATGGCTCCTTTTTTGCCTTCTTTGCTTAACCTGTAAAGAGCCCTAGCATAGGCTATATCAACAGCCGCTGTGAAGTCAGGGTTGGATTGTAAGTCAAGATTAAATTCTATGAGCGCATCCCCATCTCCGCTTGCCTTTCCCCTTCTAATCACATGGCCACCATGAAGCATTTTTTTGTGGTTCTTATCAAGTTCTTCTTGGCTTATAAAATGAACTTGAGTTTGGTAAGGAGCGAAGTAATCTGGCATAGATTTTATTTTTTCCTCTATTTCCTTCTCATCTGCCCCATCTTCTATAACAGCATAAACTTCCCTCAAATGAGCCTTGTGACTATCAAATTCAAAAACTCCACCACTTCTTATCTTTTCTAAAATTTCTGGCTTTGGAATTGTATACTGGGTTGCATCAAGAACTCCGTCAATTGACCTAACAGCTGCAGAATGACCTTGGCTAACTCCCTTGCCCCAAAGAGTGAAAGATTCTCCTTCTGGAAGAATAGCTGTGCCTAAAATTCTATTTAGGGAAAATAAGCCAGGATCCCAACCTGTAGATATGAGAGCTAAAGAGCCATTTTCCTTTCCTATCTTATCCATTTGGTAATAATATTCTTTAATCTTGCTGTGGTTATCAAAACTATCTAGGGTATTAAAATCTTTTAAAAGCTCTGGTCCTTGGCATAAAATATCCTTATCTGATGAACCACACAAAATTAATAAATCAATTTGGTCTTTATATTCTTTTATATTTAGAAGAGGCCTATAAAGGTCTAGGTCTAACTTTCTCCTTGAAAATATACCTGCCACTTCCATATCAGAAGTCAGTTCAATTCCTTTTCTTACGGATTTTCCTAAATTTCCGTAACCAACTATTCCTACTCTAATCATTCTCTCCCCTTATAACTTCTGAAAAAGCATACCTGCCTGGCTTCTTGCCAATGAGAAAACTTGCCGCCTTTAGAGCTCCATTGGCAAAGATTTTTTTAGATGCCGCCTGATGTTTAATTTCAATTGTTTCATCAAGGCCAGCTAAGATTAACCTGTGCTCGCCAACAATAGTTCCTGCCCTCACAGATGAAATTCCTACTTCATTGCCATCTCTTGAATCATCATGGCTAAAATTTCTCATTTTCTTAAATAATTTTCCGTCCCTACCCTTATTTACACTGTCAAAAATCATATTAGCAGTGCCAGAAGGGTTGTCTTTCTTTTTGTTGTGGTGGCTTTCTATTATTTCTATATCAAAATCTTTTAAAGCTCTAGCTAAGGTTTCCGCAAGGTCAACCATAACATTTATGCCTAGAGAATAATTCCCCTCTTGGATATAGGCGATATTTTCGCAAAGTCCATTGATTTTGGCAAGGTCTTCATCAGTATAACCAGTTGTGGCAAAGACAAGAGGATAAGATTTTTCCTTGGCAAATCCTATTATGTCATCAAGAAGCTTTCTTGAAGAAAAATCAATTATTACATCCCCTTCTTCTTTTATATCTCCTATCTTGTCATAAATTGGAAAACCACAACAATTTTCAGCTTTTTCTGCCACTCCTGCTACGATTTTGTAAGATTCATCTTCTTTTACAAGGCCAGCTAGAGTTTTTCCCATAGCGCCTGTAGCTCCAATTAATATTATCCTTAGCATAAATTAAATTCCTTTAATTTTTCTTTTAAAATATTCATTGTCTTTTCGTTTGCCCTTGTCAGTGGAAGTCGTAATTCATTTGAGCATAGGCCCATCAAACTTGCTGCCGCCTTTAGCGGAACTGGGTTTACTTCTGTAAACAAGGAGTGGATGAGGTCTATATATTTTAAATGAAGCTTCCTAGCCAAGTCAATATTTCCCTGCTTGAAGTTTATGTAAATATCGTGGTTTTCCCTTGGCATAATATTGGCAAAAACTGAAATTGACCCGTCAATCCCGAGAGCAAGCATAGGTAGGGTGAGGTTGTCATTGCCTGAATAAATCCCAAAATCTTCTGGCAAGGCTTTTACAATAGATGCTGTATAATCAAGATCACCACTTGCATCTTTAATGCCAACAATGTTTTTTATTTCGGATAATTTCACAAGTGTATCAAGGTCTATTGAAACATTGGTCCTTGAAGGAACTGTGTATAAAATTATTGGTAGATTTGTGCTTGCTGCTATGGTTTTAAAGTGAAAGTACAAACCTTCCTTTGTTGCCTTATTATAGAAAGGTGTCACTACAAGGAGCCCATCAAGACCCCCTATTCCGCTAACTTTTTTAGAAAAATCTGCAGCAGCTTTTGTATTATTTGAGCCTGTACCTGCTATTACTGGGATTTTCCCTTGGATTTTATCAACTGTATATTTTATTAAATCGTATCTTTCTTCCTCAGTCATAGTTGCAGCTTCCCCTGTAGTTCCACAAACAACTATAGCGTCAGTTTTATTTTCCAGATGAAAATCTAAAATTTTATCATAAGCCTTGTAATCCACATTTAAATTACAATCAAAAGGCGTTATTACAGCAACCGCTGATCCACTAAATATCATTATAGCTCCTTTAGTAAAAGTTCTGCGACTTGCACAGCATTTAAAGCTGCACCCTTTCTAATATTATCTGCTACACACCATAAGTTTAAGCTTCTCTCATCAGAGAAATCTCTTCTGAGTCTTCCAACAAAAACTTCATCCTTGCCACTGGCATTTGCTGGCATTGGGTAGATTTCATTTGCTATGTCATCTTCTACTATGACTCCCGGTGTGGCCGCAAGAATTTTTCTAATGTCCTCTAGGTCAAAATCTTTCTTTAATTTTAAATTTATAGAAACTCCGTGAGAGTTAGAAACAGGTACTCTGATGGCTGTGGCAGTAATTTTTATTGAATCATCCCCTAAGATTTTCCTTGATTCATTAACCATCTTCATCTCTTCCTTGGTATAACCATTATCAAGGAAGGAATCAATTTGTGGAAGAAGGTTGTCGTAAATTTTATACTTCCAATGGTCGTTTTTCTTTTCATAAAGGTCTTCAAGAGCTCTTTCTCCGCCGCCAGAAACTGCTTGGTAAGTATTATATACTATTCTTTCAATCCCATATTCCTTATAAATTTTTGAAATAGCAAGGACTGATTGGATGGTAGAACAGTTAGGATTTGCAATTAGCTTGTCTCTTTTACTAATGTCATCAGGATTTACTTCTGGAATTACAAGAGGAACGTCCTTATCCATCCTAAAACATGAAGAATTATCAACAACCCTAATATTATTTTTTACAGCTAGAGGCACATATTTTTCTGAAACGCTACCACCTGCTGCAAATAAGGCGATATCAATCCCCCTATTAGTAAAAGAATCTTCCTTTAATTCTTCTATTATTACTTTTTTTCCTTGAAATTCGATTTCTTTGCCAGCAGACTTCTTTGAAGCAAAAGCAAAAAGCCTATCAACTGGGAAATTTCTCTCTTCTAAGATTTCCCTAATCTTGCTTCCTACTAATCCACTTGCACCAACTACAGCTACATTTACCATTTTATTCTCCTTTGTATGTTAAGTCATTTTTTATCAAATCTTCTAAGCTTTCTTTCTTTACTGCAAGATAATCCCTGCCATCTTCAACAAAAACCACAGCCGGTTTTGGGAGTTTATTGTAATTAGAACTCATAGCCGATGAATAGGCCCCAGTATTTTCAATAGCAAGTATATCTCCTCTTTTCGGATAAGGAAGGTCTGTTTCACCTATCAAAATATCTCCCGACTCGCAAAGCTTACCGCCAACCCTAAATTTTTCATAATTTTTTTCATCTAACCTATTTGCAATTAAGGCATCATATTTAGCTCCATAAAGGCTTGGTCTAATATTATCACTCATGCCCCCATCAACAAAGACAAGAGGCAGTCCTTCAAGGGTATGTTTGACACTTCCTACACTATAAATCGAACTTCCGGCCTGGTTTACCATGGACCTACCTGGTTCTATCCCAACTTTTTTTATGGATAACCCATAGATTTTAATTTTTTCTTCTATAATTTTGGCAAAGTCTTTTAAAAACTTCTCCAAGTCAAAATCCCTATCTTTTTTATTTTGTCTTACACCAAAACCCCCGCCCAAATTTATATGGCTAAAGGTCTTTTGCGTTATTTCCTGCATTTTTTTAGTAAATTCAAAAAGGATGTTTGCCTCTTCTTCAAAAAATCCAACTTCCATTACCTGGCTGCCTATGTGGGCATGAAAGCCAAGGATGTTTATAAACTGACTATCAGCCATTTGCTTAATATAAGTAGGAGTTTTTTCGTCCCTAATATTTATCCCAAACTTTGAATCAGCATTTGATGTTTGGATATACTTATGGGTAGACGTTTTGACATCAGGATTTATCCTCAACAGGCAATCCATTTTCTTATCCCTTTCCCCTAAGATTTCTTCTAAGAATAAAAATTCTTCATAAGAATCGATTATTATAGTTCCTATCTTATTTTTTATGGCAAAAACCAATTCTTCTCTCGTTTTATTATTTCCATGAAGGTGGATTTTTTTAGGATCAAAGCCCGCCTTAATTGCTATATACATCTCCCCCAAAGAAACTGTATCAAGATATAAATTTTCCTTACTTAGAAGACCTAAAAGATACAAATTTGACTGGGCCTTTGAAGCATAAGAAATCTCACTTTCAAAAATTTCTGATTTAAAATTATCTTTAAAGGCACGGGCAGTTTCCTTTATTAATTTTTGATCATATATGTATAAGGGAGTCCCATATTTTTCTCTAAGTTCCTCCACCGAGACGCCCCCAATATGAAGCATCCCCTCTATATTTGTATAATTTTTTTTAAGCATTTATCCTCCATACAAAAAAATCATGGGCAAAAGGCCCATGATTTTCCTTTCGCCTGACCTAGCAAGTACTCCAGCAAAACTTGGCGAATTTTACTGACAATCATAGACCTATTCGACCTATGACCAATACCATGTATTTCGGCGGTTAGACCTTTCGAAACCTACTCATTGTAACCGCGACCCCTTGGCTAAATCTTTATTTATTAAAGAGTCTATCATGTTTTGTATTTTTTGTCAAATTATTTATGATTTTTATGCAATAATTTTTATTTTAATGCAAAATATAGTATAATAGACCCAATTAGGAGAATAATATGAAAAAAGCAGCTAAATTTGGTGGCTCGTCTGTAGCCTCAGCAAGTCAAATAAAAAAAGTCGGACAAATTGTAAAAAATGATAACCATATAAGAGCTATTGTTGTATCAGCACCTGGCAAGAGATTTTCTGCTGATATAAAGGTAACTGACCTATTAATTAGTCTCTTTAAGGAATATAAGTCATCTAGTCCCACTTACATAAAAACCTTGGATATGATTATCCTAAGGTATAGAGAAATTTCTGAAGAATTAGGTCTTGATAAGAAGCTTGTAGATTCTTTTAAAGAAATCCTCCTAGGTTTTCTAACCAATATTAAAGATGATTTTTACTTAGAAAATGCTATCAAATCTTCTGGAGAAGACTTTAACGCCAGGATTATCGCAGCCTACATGAATAAAATAGGCATAAAGGCCTCTTATATGTCCCCAAAAAAATTGGGAATTGTCCTTGAATATAGCCTTAATGATGTAAATATTTTAGATAAAACTTACGAAAATATAGGAAGATTTAAAGAAGCTGAAGACCTCTTAGTTGTTCCAGGTTTTTATGGTTATAACGAGAATGGTGATAGGCTTACCTTTGCCAGAGGTGGGTCAGATATTAGTGGAGCTATTCTTGCCAGAGGTCTAGCTTGTAATATTTACGAAAATTATACAGATATGACCTATATTTATTCGGCAAATCCAAGTCTTTTTGAAAATCCATCACCAATTACAAATATTTCCTATGCAGAAATGCGAGAACTTTCCTACAACGGATTTGAAATTTTCCAAGAAGATGCTGTTGAGCCCCTCCTTGATACAGACATTGAAATCCATGTCAAAAATACCAACAATCCAAATGAAGGTGGGACAATCATTTCTAAAGAAAGAGCTGATGTAGAAAAAAATCCTATCATAGGTATGTCTGATGTTGGTAAGTTCACTTCCTTTAAAATCACTGAGTATTTGATGAATAGAAAAGTCGGTTATATCAAAAACGTCCTTGATATTTTCCAATATATGCACATACCTGTTGAGCATATACCAACATCTATAGATTCTATTTCTATCCTTGTTAGGAGTGAATATATAGAAAATTCTTCGAAGAAATCGTCAATTATAAATGCCTTAAATAATTCCTTCGATTTAGATGAATTTGTATTTGACGATTCTCTAAAGTCTATAGCCATAGTTGGCGAGGGTCTAAGGGACCAAATGACTAAGGCTCTTTATATAATTTCTGACGTCTTAAACCAAAACCAAATAAAAATCGAATATATTATCCAAGGAGCATCTAACAACTCACTTTTCATCCTAATTAATGAAAAGGATGAGAGATTATGCCTAAAATCTCTATATAAGGCCATCTACGAAGATACGCTACTTGAGAAATAAATTAGCAAAGAAAAACCAGAGCTGTTGCAAGATGAATAATCCATCCAATATGCAACATCCTCTGGTTTTTATTTTATTAGATTCTCTTGTTTGTCTTTCTCCAAATACCAATATCTTCTGCTGCCTTGATTAGCTCATCCCTATTGTCTGGGTGGGCTAGGCTTACAAGGGCTTCTGCTGCTTGCCAGGTTGTTAGGCCCTTGAAGTTTACGATACCTTGCTCTGTTGCTATATAGTGGGTATTGCTTCTTACAGCTGTGGCTTGGGTTCCTGGTGCAAAGGTAGGAACGATATTTGAAATCCTCTTACCGTCTTTGTCTACTCTTGATGAGTTAAGGGCAATTATTGATCTGCCGCCCTTTGACCTATAAGCGCCTAATACAAAGTCTAGGGCTCCGCCAGCTCCAGAAATATGTTTAGTTCCAATAGATTCAGCAGAAATTTGTCCCCAAAGGTCTACTTGTAAAACTGTGTTGATTGATACAAAGTTATCAAGAGATGCTATTACATCAATATCATTTACATAGTCAACTGGGGCTGCCATTAGTTCTTCGTTATCATCTATATAATCATAAAGTTCTTGGCTACCAGCTGCAAAAGCATAAGTTTGACGACCAACGTCGATGTTCTTCTTGCGGCCTGTAATCCTGCCTGCTAGTGCCATTTCTCTAAAGGCATCAACATACATTTCTGAGTGAACTCCTAGGTCTTTTAGGTCAGATTTAGCAATTTCTGAGCCTATAGCATTAGGTAGTCCGCCTATACCAATTTGGATAGTATCTCCATCACGGAGCATATCTACTACAAAGCTAGCTGCCTTTAGTTCCTCCTCACCAAAGCTTGCTTTTGGAAGTGTGAGCATTGGGTAATTTGTTGATTGGTAAACATAGTCAACATCTTTGATGTTTATAAAGTTATCAAATCCACCAAGAGCTCTTGGAACATTTTCATTTATTTCTAGTATTACCTTATCAGCTGTTTCAAACGATGCCATAACGTGACTTACTGATACACCAAAATTGAAGTTTCCATGCTTATCCATCGGACTAACTTGGAATACTGATACTGCTGCTTTTGGAGCATTTTCTCTGATATATCTTGGCAGCTCGCTGTATTTGATTGAAATAAAGAAAGCGTTATAGTCTTTTGAATTAATTAACTTTCTTTCTATGCCTGATGAGTGCCAAGAATGATAAGTAATGTGTTCTCCAGTAGGATCAGCTGTTGCTGTAGGTGAATTGTAAGAAAGGATTCCTCCTCTTACCTTTACATCTTTTAATTCATTTACTCTCTCAGCCAAAGCCTTATCGAAGTCAATTGGTGTTAAGGCACACCATCCCATTTCTACCCAGTCACCATCTTTTACCATAGCCGCTGCTTGTTTTGCTGTGATTAACTTTTCTTCATATAATTTTTTAAAATCCATATATACCCCTTTATAGTATCGTTTTCTTATGATATTTTATATATACCCATAATTACAAATTATTATCAATCTATTCTATGTATTTTAAATTTTTTTGCTAAAATAAACAAAAAAGGTATGCAGATAAGAGCTACCTGCATACCTTAAAATTTATCTTATCTTTCTACTATAACTGCAGTACCCATACCGCCACCTATACATAGGGTTGCGATACCTTTTTTAGAATCTCTCTTTTGCATTTCATATAGAAGTGTTGTAAGGATTCTAGCTCCGCTTGCTCCAACTGGGTGACCAATAGCAATAGCTCCACCGTTTACGTTAACTATGTCTGTGTTTAGACCTAGTTCTTTAATTACTGATAAAGCTTGGGCTGCGAATGCTTCGTTAGCTTCGATTAGGTCGATATCTTCAAGAGTTAGGTTAGCTTTTTCTAGAGCTTTTCTAACTGTTGGGATTGGGCCTGTACCCATAATCTTTGGATCAACACCTTCTGTAGCGTAGCTTACGATTGTAGCAAGTGGTTTAACGCCAAGTTCTTTAGCTTTTTCTTCGCTCATTACAACAAGGCAAGCAGCACCGTCGTTGATACCAGATGCGTTAGCTGCTGTAACTGTACCTTCTTTGATGAAAGCTGGTCTTAGACCAGAAATGCTTTCTTTTGTAACGCCTTCTTTGATGTATTCATCTGTGTCAACTACTGTTACTTTGCCTTTTCTACCCTTAACTTCTACTGGTACGATTTCGTCTTTAAATCTTCCTTCAGCTCTAGCTTTTGCTGCTTTTTGTTGGCTGTCTGCAGCAAGGGCATCTTGTTCTTCTCTAGTTAGACCGAATTTTTCAGCTATATTTTCTGCAGTAACTCCCATGTGGTAGTCATTGAATGCGTCCCAAAGTCCGTCTTTGATCATTTCATCGACAACTTTTTTATCACCCATTCTTGCTCCCCATCTTTCGTCTGTTAGAAGGTATGGAGCTTGTGACATTGATTCTGTACCACCAGCTAGAACTACATCACAGTCACCTGCGATAATCATTTGAGCTGCTAGAGATACAGATCTTAAACCTGAACCACAAACGATATTTAAAGTCATTGCTGGTTTTTCGATTGGAATACCAGCGTCTAGAGCGATTTGTCTAGCTATATTTTGGCCGTTACCTGCTTGAAGTACACAGCCAAGGATTGATTCATCTATATCTTCTGGTTTGATGCCAGCTCTTTTGATTGCTTCTTTAGCTGCTACTGCACCTAGTTCTCTTGCTGAAACTGTTTTGAATGCTCCGCCGTAAGCACCAACTGGTGTTCTTGCTGCACTTGCTATAACTACTTTTCTTGTCATAATTTCTCCTTTAGTCTTTCTTAAATCTATTTATCTTATTTGCTGTAATCGTAGAAGCCTTTGCCTGTTTTTCTACCAAGGTCTCCAGCTCTTACCATTTGTCTTAATAGTGGGCATGGTCTATATTTGCTATCACCAAATTCATTGTAAAGAACTTCCATAATAGCTAGACATGTATCAAGACCTATAAGATCGCCTAGGGCAAGAGGACCCATTGGGTGGTTTGCACCAAGTTGCATACCCTTATCAATATCTTCTACACTTGCAAGTCCATCAGCTAGTACCCCAACAGCTTCGTTAATCATTGGGATAAGTAGTCTATTTACAACAAAGCCTGGACCTTCTTTAACTTCGATAGGTTGTTTGCCAAGATCTTCTGCTAGTTTGAAAATTGCTGTATTTGTTTCATCAGATGTGTGTAGACCTCTGATAACTTCAACTAATTTCATAACTGGAACTGGATTGAAGAAGTGCATACCAATTACATTTTCTGGTCTTTTTGTAACTGCAGCTATATCTGTGATTGAAAGTGAAGATGTGTTTGATGCAAGGATAGCACCTTCTTTAACAACTTCGTCTAATTCTTTGAAGATTTCTTTTTTAAGTTTTGGATTTTCTGTTGCAGCTTCGATAACTACATCACAATCAGCTAAATCTTTAACTTCTGTTGTATAAGAAATGTTTGCTAAGGCTTTTTCTTTAGCTTCTTCTGTCATTCTTTCTTTAGAAACTTGTTTAGCATAAGATTTTTCGATTCTTGCTTTTGCTTTTTCTAAGAATTCGTCTTTGATATCTCTTACTACAACTTCATAATTTTTAGCAGCAGTTTCTACAATACCGCCACCCATGATTCCTGATCCGATTACACCTATTTTCATTGTTTTTCTCCTTTATTTATTTTCAAATTCAGCTTTACCTTTATTGATAAAAGCATTCATTCCAGTTTTTTGATCTTCTGTTGAGAAGGTTAGGGCGAATAAGTTTTCTTCAACTTTAAGAGCGCTGTCTATATCTACTTGTCCACCTACATTTATTGCTTCTTTTGAAGCTCTAACTGCAACTGGAGCATTAGCAGCGATTTTTTCTGCAAGGTTTTGTACAGTTTCTTCAAGCTTGTCAGCTTCTACTACTTCTTGTACTAGGCCAATTTCGTAAGCCTTATCAGCCTTAATATTTTTAGCTGTGTAGATTAAGTATTTTGCAAAACCTGGTCCAACTAATCTTTGAAGTCTTTGTGTTCCTGCAAAACCTGGAGTAATACCAAGACCTACTTCTGGTTGACCGAATAAAGCCTTATCGCTTGCAATCCTAAAATCACAGCTCATAGCGATTTCGCATCCACCACCTAAGGCAAAACCATTTATAGCAGCTATAACTGGTATTGGTAGGCTTTCAAGTTTTCTAAATACTGAAAGACCCTTGTGACCAAATTCCTTAGCCTCTATAGCTGATAGAGTAGACATTTCTTTAATATCAGCTCCTGCAACAAAGCTTCTGCCTTCACCTGTTAGGATTGCTACCCTAAGATCTTTGTTGGCTCTCACTTCGTCTAAAAGTGTGTTTAGTTCGTCTAATACTTCTGAATTAAGTGCATTTAAAGCATCTGGTCTATTGATTGTGATTTTTGCAATATGACCATTAACTTCGTATTTTACAGTTTTGTAAGTCATCCATCCCCCTTCGAATTAAATCGTTTACATTTTTGTAGGCACAAAATCTACATTAATTTCATACCCAATTTCCATCTTATACTTCTATTATAACAGTTGATATTTTTTTGTCAATCTTTTTTTGTATAAATTTTAACAATTTCCTACAAACGATTTTCCTAAAAATTTCTTTTCTTTTTTTCTGCCATATACAAGAAAAACCACTATTTAAAATAAATAGTGGTTTAATTTTGATATTAGGCGTTTCTAGCTTTGATCTTTTCTATTAGAGCTGGAACTACTTCAAATAAGTCTCCAACTATACCATAGTCAGCAACATCAAAGATAGGTGCATCTGGATCCTTGTTGATAGCAATAATTGTATCTGATGCGTTAATACCAGCTATATGTTGGATAGCTCCAGAAATACCTACTGCTATATATACCTTTGGTCCTACAGTCTTACCTGATTGACCAACTTGGTGAGAGTGAGAAATCCAGCCAGCATCTACTGCTGCACGAGATGAACCTACTGTAGCTCCAAGAGCTTCTGCTAAATCTTCTATTAGTTTAAAGTTAGCTGCTTCACCAAGACCACGACCACCAGATACGATAAATTCAGCACCAACTAAATCTACTTCTTCACCTTCATCTCTTGGGATAAAGTTAAGTACTTTAGTTCTGATTTCGCCTGTATATTCTATATTGTCTTCAATTTCTTCTATATTATCTTTTCTACCAAAAGCTTCTTTAGGGAATACGCCTGGACGAACTGTACCCATTTGTGGTCTAGAATCTGGGCAAAGAATTTGTGCCATTAGGTTACCACCAAAGGCTGGTCTTGTCCATTGAACGTTGCCTGTTTCAGCATCAACATCAAGTTCTGTACAGTCAGCTGTTAGACCTGTATGAAGTCTTGAAGAAACTCTTGGACCTAAATCTCTACCTTGGTTGGTTGCACCAATAAGGATTGTATTTGGGCTGTGATTTTCAACTAATTTGCAAACAGCATTTGCATATACATCTGTGTTGTATTCTTTATAGATATCGCCTTCACATGTGATGATTGCATCAACACCATGGTCTTTAACTTCTTCTTTTGCTTTTGATACTTCTGCACCAATTATAACTGCTACTAATTTTCCACCAAGAGTGTCAGCCATTTTTCTGCCTGGATTTAATAATTCAAGGCCTACATTTACAGCTGATCCATCTTCCTTAGTTTCAACTAATACCCATAGGTTTTTATTTTCTGACATAGTCCCTCCTTAAATAAGCTTTTTATCAGCTAAGGCTGCTATTAGCTTATCTGCTGCTTCGTTAGCTTCCATATCTACAAACATTTCGCCAACTTTTTCTACAGTTGGAGTGTAAGATTTATTAACTCTTGTTGGTGAACCTTTTAGACCGATAGCTGTTTCGTCTATAGAATCTTTAAGTTCTTCAAAAGTAATTTGTGCTATGGTTGCTTTTTTAGCTTTTAGTTTGTTTTTGATTTTTGGATATCTTAATTCTAGATCGCCGTATTTTGTAAATGTTACTAGGGCTGGAAGAGTCATTTGAACTTCTAAAGCTCCGCCTTCAACCTCTTTAAGAACCTTGAGTCCTTCTTCATTTACTTCTGCAGTATATCCATAAGTCACTTGTGGAAGGTCTAAGTGTTCAGCAAGTTCTGGACCTACTTGAGCTGTATCTCCATCGATTGCTTGAAGTCCGCAAAATACCATATCTGGCTTACCTTCTGTTTCTGCTACTTTTTTGATAGCTTCAGAAAGGATATAAGATGTAGCTAGGGTATCTGAACCACCGAATTTTCTATCTGTTACAAGATAAGCATTGTCAGCACCAACTGCTAGACAATCTCTAAGCATTTGATCTGCTTGTGGAGGTCCCATTGAGATTACTGTAATCTTAACTTCTGGGTCTTTATCTTTAATTCTTAGAGCTTGCTCTAAAGCGAAAGCATCGTAAGTATTAAGGATACTTGGAACGCCTTTTCTAATTAGTGTGTTTGTAACCGGATCAATTTTAATTTCATTTGTATCCGGAACTTGTTTTGCACATACGAATATATTCATATATATCTCCCTTCGATTTATCTTATCTTAATAATGCTCCACCAACTACCATTAACATAACTTCTGAAGTACCTTCATAGATTTCTGTTATCTTGGCATCTCTCATCATTCTTTCAACTTCGTATTCTTTTACATAGCCGTAACCACCAAATAATTGAACAGCCTTTGTTGTAACATCCATAGCTACTCTTGCTGCTTTTAATTTAGCTTCAGCTGCAGCTACTGTATAGCTTTCGCCAGCGTCTTTGAGGGTTGCTGCTTTGTAAACTAAGTGACGAGCAGATTCTATATCTATAGCCATCTCAGCTAATTTAAATTGTGTATTTTGGAATTTAGCAAGTGGTCTACCAAATTGTTGTCTTTCTTTTACATATTTGATTGCCTTATTTAACGCACCTTCAGCTATACCTAGAGCTTGAGCTGCTATACCAATTCTACCACCATCAAGTGTTTGCATTGCATATTTAAAGCCCTTGCCTTCTTCGCCTAGTAAGTTAGCTGCAGGAATTCTACAATCTCTAAATACTAATTCCATTGTTGAAGAAGCTTTGATACCCATTTTGTCTTCTTTTGTACCAAAGTCAAAACCTGGTGTTCCTTTTTCTACTATAAAGGCAGAAATTCCTTTTGTACCTTGTTCTTTATCTGTCATTGCAAATACTACATATATGTCAGCATAACCAGCATTTGTTATAAAGATTTTTGTACCATTAAGAACGTATTCATCACCATCTTTAACTGCAACAGTTTTTTGACCTGAAGCATCTGTACCAGCATCTGGTTCTGTAAGGGCAAAAGCGCCAAGTTTTTCACCTGAAGCAAGTGGAACTAAATATTTTTCTTTTTGCTCTTCATTACCAAATTTATTAATGCAGTCAGCGCCTAATGATGTGTGTGCTGAAAGAATTACACCTGTTGAAGCACAAGCTTTAGATAACTCTTCTACAGCTAGTACATATGTAAGTGTATCTAGACCAATTCCGCCATATTCTTCATCAAATGGAATACCAAAGAAACCTAGTTCTTGCATTTTTGCTACGTTTTCTTCTGGGAATCTGTGATTTTCGTCGATTTCAATAGCTATAGGTGCTACTTCTTTTTCAGCAAAATCTCTAAACATTTGTTGCATTTCTAATTGTTCATCAGTTAACTTATACATTTTTTCTCCTTATAATTTTGACTTTGGATTAAAAATCCTTACAATTATTATCCTACTGTTATTATCTTAACAATCAATTACTCAATTGTCAAATAAAAATCAAAGTCTTTTTTCAATTCGACTTTTCGTTTGATAGCTAAGAAGCTCTGCCCTATATTTCAAGGCTATAAAGATTGCTGCAAATTAATCTTGGTAATAAATATTTTTTACTACTAAGAAGACTTCTACCCTCAAACTATCGTTTTTATTATACCTTGCCAAGCCCTATATTCAATCGTTTTCTTCAATTTAGCTTATATAAAAACATTAACAAAAATATTTAATTTTGCACATTGTTAAAAAATTTGTTATAATCATATCATGAATAAATGAAATTGTTATTTCAAATAGGAGGGTAATATGACAAATTACAACAAAGTTAATGATGATATCATTAAACAACTCAAAGACAGCGTAGAAGGAAAAGTCTTTACAGCTGATGACATCAACGAAGACTATTTCCATGATGAGATGCCAATTTATGGTTCTTATCAGCCAGAAGTGCTTGTCGCTGCAACATCAACACAAGACGTTTCTAACATCATGAAAATATGTAACGAAAACAAAATTCCTGTTTTAGCTCGTGGTGCTGGTTCTGGTTTAGTTGGTTCTGGTGTTGCAATAAACGGTGGTGTTATGATCGATATGCAAGGAATGGATAAAATCCTTGAATACGACCTTGATAACCTTGTTGTTAGAGTTCAACCAGGTGTATTCTTACATGACCTTGCTGAGGATTGTCTAACAAAAGGATATATGTACCCACCTGATCCAGGTGAAAAATTCGCTACTCTAGGCGGTAACGTTTCTACAAATGCCGGTGGTATGAGAGCTGTTAAATATGGTACAACAAGAGACTATGTAAGAGCTATGGAAGTTGTTCTTCCAACTGGTGAAATAACAAGATTTGGTGCTGTAGTTTCTAAAACATCAACAGGTTATTCACTAAAAGACCTAATGGTAGGTTCTGAAGGTACCCTTGGCATCATAACAGAATTAACCCTTAGGATAGTCCCTCAAGCTAAACACACTATTTCTCTAATAGTACCATTTGAATCATTAGATGAATGTATAGCTACAGTTCCGGTATTATTTAGAGCTAACCTAAAACCACAAGCCATAGAATTTATGGAAAGAAAAATCATCCTTGCTTCTGAAAAATATATAGGCAAGGAAACCTTCCCTAAGAATATAGAGGGTACAGACGTTAATGCTTACCTCCTAATCACCTTTGACGGCGATAACGAAGATGAAATTGATACTCTAATGGAACAAGCAGCAGAATTATTAGTAGAAAACGGAGCTATAGATGTACTTGTAGCTGATACTCCAAACGCTATTAAAGATGCTTGGGCAGCAAGATCTTCCTTCCTTGAAGCTATCAACAGCCAATACAAACTTATAGACGAATGTGACGTTGTTGTTCCAATCAATAAGATTGCACCATTTATTAATTTCGTAAATGAAATTGGTGAAAATTATGACTTTGACGTTCAATCTTTCGGTCACGCAGGCGATGGTAACCTTCATATCTATACAGTTTCAAATGATGAAGAAAATCTTGAAGAATTTAATAACCAAGTTCACAACTTCATGGAAGAAATTTACGCTAAGGCTTATGAATTTGGCGGACAATTATCAGGTGAACACGGTGTTGGTCACGGTAAATTAAAATACCTATCAGAATACGAAGGTAAACTTAACACAGACCTAATGAGAGGAATCAAAAAAGTATTCGATCCTAACATGATCCTTAATCCAGGTAAGGTTGTTACAGCAGAATAATAAATTTTCTAAAAAATCTAATTTCAGGTCAAATATTAACACAAAAAGAGCCTAAGTCCTATGACTTACGCTCTTTTTAATTTCTTATAAATTATCAAAATCCACCAGTTCCTGCTCACCTGTTTGCATATTTCTTACAGTAACTTTTTTATCTTCCCTCTCACTTTGTCCAACAATGTAAGAATATTTAACTCCAACCTTGTCTGCATAAGAGAATTTTTTCTTTAATTTTCCGCCTTCTAGGTAGATATCAGCACTTTTGCCTTTTTCATGAAGCTTATTTAGAATATCTATGGCGTAGAAATTTTCTTCATCGCTCATTGGAATAATGAGAATATCTGTAAGCCTTGATTCACTCTTATCAATTAGGCCAATTTCTTTTAGTTGGTAGAATAAACGTGTCAAACCTATTGACATCCCCACACCTGGAAGAGCTTGTTTAGAAAAGTTTTCTGCAAGTGTTTCATAACGTCCACCAGAAGATACAGAACCAATTGATTCATAGCCATTTATGAAAGTTTCGTAAACTGTTCCAGTGTAGTAATCAAGCCCCCTTGTGATGGATGGGTCGATTTTTATATTAGTATCTGGAATACCGAGGTGGATCATATAGGCATAGACAGTTTTTAATTCATCAAGGCCTTCCCTGTAAAGATCATTATCCACAAAATCACTTAGCTTGGCTAATAGTTCTTCATTAGCTAAATCCGAACCAATAAAGGCAAGAATTTTCTCAGCCTTTTTTCCATCTACTAATTCTAAAAGTTCCTCTTTGGTATTTTCCATGCCAATCTTATCTTTTTTGTCAATAAGCCTTAATACATCAGTTGTATCTGTAATATCCAAAGCATTTAAAAATCCGTTTAGAAGTTTTCTATTGTTTATCCTAAAGGTTACATCTGGTGTGTCTAGTTTATTAAAAATCTCATAGATAACCCTTGGTGGGATGGCATCATTAGCCACAGCTAGCTTGTTATGGCCAATTATATCTATATCACATTGGTAAAATTCCCTATAACGACCCTTTTGGTTTCTCTCTCCCCTATAGACCTTGGCTATGTGATAGCGTTTGAAAGGGAAATTTAAGTCAGCAAAATGCTCTGCCACATACCTGGCAAGAGGCACTGTTAGGTCAAATCTCAAACTCATGTCCCTGGTTTCTGAGGCGATTTCATAAATTTGCTTTTCAGTTTCTCCGCCACCCTTAGCAAAAAGTATTTCGTTTTTTTCTATAACTGGGGTGTCAATTGGCAAAAATTGAAATTTTTTGTAAGTTTCTTCTATAATATTTTTCATCTTGTCAAAGGCCAGCTGGTCTTCTGGTAGAAGCTCCATAATACCGGCAATAGTCGATGGTTTTACAATTTTCATATCTGTCTCCTATATCTTATTAACTAGCTACATTATACGATATTTTACCCAATAAAAAAGCCCCCAAAGAGGGAACCTATATTTCTAGTATTGAACCGAGGTCGACTAGGTCAATTTTTGGATATATTATTTTTATATTTTCCCTATGGCAAAGATTTTTTATTTTTGTATAGGCCTTATGTCTAGAAATATCACCTGTAAAAATAAGCTTATCTCCGACCAATCCACAAGTCCCTCCCAAAAATCCCTGATCAAAGCCGTCTAGGATGACCTTGTCATTATCAACCAACTCTATGGCGACCTTGTTTTTAAGGACCTTATAAATTCCATAATCGCAAGTTATTAATAAATCTCTTAGAGGAATTATAGAACACCTAGTATAGCCTTGGTTGACCTTCAAATGAGAAATACCTTTTTCTTTTAAGAAATTTTCTATATTTTTTTCTGTAAAATCATTGTGGATATAAAAATCTTTAAATTTCACTATATTATAAAGAGCATCCTTTGGATATTTTCCAAAAACCTTCTCTCCCTTGATTAAGTCATAGCCCCCTAATTTTTCCTTATAATAAGCAAAAACTGACTCATCAACAACAAGGGTTTTTTCATCAATTTTAAACAAAGATAAGTCCGGATGGTCAGCAATCCTTGGATCAAGGTTGGGATTGGCTATTGTTTCTATAAAAGAAAATCCCTTTGCCTTTAGAAAATTTTTAAATTCTTCACTCGCCTTATAGGAAATAACTAGCATAAAAATCCTTTCAATAAAAAAATCCCCGTCTGGGGATGATTTGGAGGCGCCACTCAGATTTGAACTGAGGGTGAAGGTGTTGCAGACCTCTGCCTTACCACTTGGCTATGGCGCCATAATAAAAAATGGAGCGGATGACGAGATTCGAACTCGCGACCCTCGCCTTGGCAAGGCGATGCTC
>NZ_CAUPHG010000006.1:0-32634 GCF_963510915.1 uncultured Anaerococcus sp.
TTCATCATCAAGAACTCTCATAGTTCTCTTTGGTCCTATATTTGGATTACCATCCTCATCGACAGTTGCCATATAAGCAAGCTGTTCACCAATTAAGTCTTTTATTTCTTGGGTTAATTTCATATTTTCACCTCATTATATTATTTTTACTTCTTGATTATAGCACATTTTTTAAAAATAATCAATAGTGATTATCATTATCGAATGATTTTTATGTTTTAAAAATTTTTTTGATAAAAAGCAAGTAAAAATAGGACGCTAAAACCATAAATTTCTAATGATTTATAGGTTGGGTTGAAGTATGATAAAATAAGTATATTCATTAGAATTATGAAAGGATTATTATGACAGATAGAAAACCTTATTATATTACAACACCAATATATTATCCAAACTCCAATTTACATATAGGAAATACCTATACTTCTATAATTGCAGACGTTCTAAAAAGGTATAAGACTCTTTTAGGTTACGATGCCTACCTTGTAACAGGTACTGATGAGCACGGCCAAAAGATTATGGAATCTGCCCATGCCCATGGCAAGGAGCCACAAG
Organism: uncultured Anaerococcus sp.; assembly: GCF_963510915.1. Classification (GTDB taxonomy): domain Bacteria; phylum Bacillota; class Clostridia; order Tissierellales; family Peptoniphilaceae; genus Anaerococcus. The sequence continues at coordinate 556 of NZ_CAUPHG010000006.1, forward strand.
AATTTGTAGATAAAATCGCAGCTGAAACCATAAAATTATGGGAAAAGCTTGATATAAACTACGATACTTTTATAAGATCAACAGGTAAACAACATGAACAAGACGTAGTTGATATTTTCAACAAACTTTATGAACAAGGCGATATTTATAAGGGAGAATACAAGGGATATTACTGCACACCTTGTGAAACTTTTTGGACTGAAAGCCAGTTGGAAGATGGCAAATGCCCTGATTGTGGCAGGGATGTAAACTACCAAGAAGAGGAAACTTATTTCTTTAGATTATCCAAATATGCAGACAAATTAAAAGAATTATTTAAAGACCATCCAGAATTTTTAGAGCCTGCTTTTAGGCAAAAGGAAATGCTTAATAACTTTATAAACAAGGGACTAGAGGACCTTTCTGTAACCAGAACTTCCTTTGACTGGGGAGTTGACGTGCCATTTGATAACAAGCACGTGGTTTATGTGTGGATTGATGCTCTTTCTTGCTACCTTTCAGCCATTGGCTATGGGGATGATAAGGAAAAATTCAACAGATATTGGCCAGCATCCGTTCATTTAATTGGTAAGGACATAGTAAGATTTCACACTATAATTTGGCCAGCACTTTTGATGGCCCTTGACCTTCCACTTCCAGAAAAAGTTTTTGCCCATGGTTGGATTTTGTTTGAAAACGACAAGATGAGCAAGTCAAAGGGTAATATCATGTATCCAGAGCCACTTGTAGAACTTTACGGCAACGATGCACTTAAATATTTCATGCTTAGGGAATTTAACTTTGGATCTGACGGAGACTTTTCTTCAAAGAAATTTATGGATAGGTACAACTCTGATCTTGTAAATGACCTTGGTAACCTTGTTTCAAGAACAACTTCTATGATTTCAAAATACAATGGTGGAGTGATTGAAAAGGGTACAGAAGAAGGCGAATTTGACGATGAATTAATCGCCCTTGCCAAGGAAACCTATGTAAGATTTACAGAATTGATGGATTCTTTCAAATTCAATGAAGCTCTTGAAACAATTTGGAAATTAATCCGTCGTGCCAATAAATATGTAGATGAAACTGAGCCATGGATCCTAGGTCGTGATGAGGAAAATCTTCCAAGACTAAATAGGGTTTTATATAATCTTGCAGAGACCTTGAGGATTGTAGCTCAACTAATAGAGCCAACCATGAAGGATACTACAAAATTAATCCTAGAAAAACTAGGCACAGACAACAAGGGCTTTGAATCTGCAAAGGAATTTGGTCTTCTAGAAGAAGGTGCAAAAGTTTCTAAGGGCAAAAACCTCTTTGATAGGCTAGATGTAGAAGAAGAATTAGTAAAACTTCACGATAAAAACAACGCTCTTATCCACGAAAGACTAGCTGAGAAAAAAGAAGAACCAGCAGTAGAAGAAGCAAAACCAGAAATAACCTACGAAGATTTTACCAAACTAGACCTAGTTGTAGGAAAAATCATCGAAGCAAATGACCATCCAAATGCTGATAAGCTCCTAGTTTTCAAGGTTGATATAGGATCTGAAGTAAGGACAATAGTATCAGGCATCAAAAAATGGTACAAGGCAGAAGATTTAATCGGCAAAAATGTAATCGTGGTTAAAAACCTAGCTCCAAGAAAGATGAGAGGAATCGAATCTCAAGGAATGCTTTTAGCAGCTGATTTTGGTGAAGATTTGACCATGCTTTCAACACTCGCTGATATCAAGCCAGGAAGCAAGGTTTCTTAATGAATTTAATTGATTCACACGCCCATTTAACAAGCGAAGAATTTAACGAAGACAGGCTCTTTATCCTAAGAGACCTGTCTAATTTCTCTATAGAAGCTGTAATTAATCCGGGGGTCAATCTAGAAAATTCTAGGGAAAATGTAAGGCTTGCAAAGGAATTTAAAAATTTTTATGCCCAAGTAGGAATCCATCCTTCAGATGTGGAGGAAATGGGAGAAAACGACCTTACTGAGATTGAAAAACTCGCCAAAGATGCTGTTGCAATCGGGGAAATTGGTCTTGATTATTATTGGACAACAGAAACCAAGGACCTACAGAAAAAAGTTTTTATAGCCCAACTAGAAATGGCAAGGAAACTTGGAAAACCAGTTGTAATCCACAACAGGGAAGCGACAGAAGATATTATGGAGATTTTGGCAAATTATAAGGACTTAAAGGTTCAAATCCATTGCTTTTCAACAGATGAAGAGACCCTTAAAACCTTTATGGATTGGGGATTTTATATTTCTATCGGTGGGGTTGTGACCTACAATACTGGTCTAAATGAAAAGGCTGCCGCAGCCCTTGTTCCGATCGAAAGACTCATGCTTGAAACAGATAGTCCCTATCTTACACCAGAGCCTTATAGGGGAATGAGAAATGATCCTCGAAAAATTATAGAAGTGGCTAGAAAGATTGCGGAAATTAGGGGGATGAAATTGTCAAAAGTCGCTAAGTGGACAAGCAAAAACGCCAGGGAGTTTTTTAACCTATGATAAAAGAGATAATTGTAGTTGAAGGAAAAGATGATATAGCTAACGTGAAAAGGGCAGTAGACTGCGAAATGATTGCTACAAATGGCCTTGCCTTCGGATATGACCTTATAAATCGCCTCATAGAAATAAACGACAGGTGCGGAATAATCATCCTAACTGACCCTGATTATGCAGGCAAAAGAATTAGGGCAAGGCTTGCCAGACACATTCCGACTGCCAAGCACGCCTACATAGACAGGAAAAAAGCTATCAAAAAGGGCGATTTGGGTGTGGAAAATGCAGATCCAGAAGTAATTATAGCTGCCCTAAAAAGAGCAAAGGCTGAAGAAACCATTCGCAGGGAAGAGTTTACCATGGCAGATCTTGTGAAAAATGGCCTATCTATTGGCGATGGGTCTCGAGAGAAAAGGGCTAAACTTGGTGAAATGTTGGGGATAGGCTATTATAATTCCAAGGGGCTTTTGGCTAAGCTTAATTCCTTTGGGGTAAGCCGTGAAGAATTTGAAAGGGCGGTATCTAGCTTATGAGAAAATTATATTCACCAAAGGTAGTAAAGGACATAATCGACTTCTACGGCTTTAGGTTTTCCAAATCTTTGGGCCAAAACTTTTTGATTGACAAAAATTTTGTTGATAAAATCGTAGATGGAGCTGATATTGCTGGCAAAAACGTAATTGAAGTAGGTCCTGGTATTGGAACAATCTCCTACGAGATGGCTAAAATTTGCAAAAAATTAGTCCTAATTGAAATTGACGATAGCCTTATTCCAATACTTGAAGAAAATATGTCCGACTTTGAAAATGTAACAATCATCCACCAAGACATTTTAAAAACTGATTTAAAAGAAATCCAAGATAAGTATTTTGGTGGCGAAGCCTTTGATTTTGTATCAAACCTTCCTTATTATATCACAACACCCATTATAGAAAAAATCTTTGAAGAAGACCTTGACTGCCACTCTATGACTATCATGGTCCAAAAGGAAGTGGCAGATAGGATGCTGGCCACAGAAAAAGACAAGGACTACTCGTCCCTATCTGTCTTTGTAAAATATTATTCTGATGCCAGGCTTTTAACCAAGGTACCAAAGTCAGTTTTTATGCCTCAACCAAAGATAGATTCATCTGTCCTAAGGCTTGATTTGAGGATTTATGATGAAAAAGTAGACAAGGAAAAGCTCTTCGCCTTAGTAAAGGCAGGTTTCCTAAAAAGACGTAAAACCATCTTAAATTCCCTATCGGCAGTGGCGGAAAAGGATGATCTTAAAAAAGTTTTTGATTCTTTAGGTTTAAAGGAAAACTTGAGGGCAGAAAATCTTTCCCTAGATGATTATATAAAAATTGCTAATGAATTAGAAAATTATTAGGAAAGATAAATCCTTGAGATAATTATATATTATTTTCAAAAAATGGGTATAAATAATTTGTAGAATAATAGAAAGAGGGATATAAATGCACGATATTACAATTTACACATCAAATACTTGCGTATTTTGCAAGGCAGCTAAGCAATATTTTAAGGAAAACAATATTGACTATAAGGAAAGAAATATCGATCAAGACAAGGAAGCTGTAAACTACCTAATAGAAAAGGGTTACAGGGGTGTGCCAGTAATCAATATTGACGGCGAAGACATTGTTGGCTTTGATAAAAAAGTTATAGAAGAAAAACTTAAATAAAAAATGACTTTTTAGTCAACGTTGAGAGAATATAAAAAGTCATTCCGACAGAAAATCCGTAAGGATTTGACGAGGAATCTTATGAAAACATTCAAAGAGACTTGATTGTTTCAAACCTTAGATAAACGGATATGAAAATTTCCAAAGAAAATACCTGCCTTAGTTCGCAGGTATTTTTTTGCATTTTTATCTGTATTTGATGTTGGAATTTACAGTTTCTATGTCTTTACCTAGGCAATATTTGATATAAGGAACTAGATAGTCCTTGTCGATTGCCTTTGGACCAAAGATAAGTCTTTGGTATTTTAACTCGTAGTCTATTAGGTAGGTGCCTAAAAATGGGAGAGGAAAGTTTGGGTTGTGGAATTTTATTTCCTTAAAATGTCCACGGGATTCATCTTCATCAAGGTCGACTACAATCCTGTATTCGCCTTCGTAGGCATAGGCATCTTTTTTGAAATAATAGGAAATCTTATCAAGTTTTAAAAAGATTTCATTGTTAAAAGTCCTAAGGAGTTGGCTCTTATCAGTTGAATCTTTTTTATTGATATCTACAATTTTTTCTATATATGCCTCATAGTCGACTTTTAGTTTTTTTAATAAACCGTTGATTTCATCGGATTTTTGATTGTAAGAAAAAGCTTTTTCTCCAATGTAAAAGACCTTTACTAGCTTGATTTTTTTGTCATTTATAATTGATTTTATAAATTCCTTAGAAAATTCCAAGAAGACACCCTTGGTATCATCGGCATACTGCTTCCACATTGGTAGGCTATCTGCCATAGTTGATGCGGATAAGAGGTAGATTTTGTTGTTACCATAGTTATTTAGGCTTATATAGTCCTCGTTGCTCCCATTTAGGTATTCGAAAAGCGCCTTACCTTCCATAGGGTCGTTTAGCATTCTGGCATTTGTTAGTCTTAACTTGTTTCGGTAGATTTGATCAACATCTTCCATGTCAGCATCTATCAAATACCCCAAACTATCAAGGGAAGTGTAGTGGCCTATGGAAAGTTTATTTTCGGCATTTTTTAGGTTTTCATAATCTGAAGGCTTGACTGTTAGGAGGTCTACTATCCTATCTATATCATAGGAAATGGCTTCTTCGTAGGCCCTTAAATTATCTTTCTTTTTGGGTAGGATTTTGTAAAAATCATTTAATTTTTCAAAAATATTTAGGCTATCCCTAAATTCATATTCAAGACAGGATAAATATTCCTTATAGAAATCTTTACTTTTATAATTTGGGTTAAAATCAAGAGTTCCCAATTCCTCGAGCGACTTGTTTATAAATTCGTAGATGATATTCAAATCTGAATCCGATTTTGATTTTTTATTGATAGATGAAAAAATTTTAAAGATTTCATCAGTTTTCCCAAAATCATTTAGAACATTGGCCATCTTTAGCAAAGAGAGGCTGAAACCATCAAATTCTCTTAGGAGAGAGTCTTTGATAATAGTGTGATAGCCCATGTTTTTGTTTTCAAAATAATCGCTCTTTTTTAAAATCAAATCATTAAGGCTAGTTAGGACTTGCTTAGTTTTTTCAATACCAAAAACTTCTATCATATTTAGGTAGTAGTGAGGATTTGAAAAAATTGTGATATAGGAACTTAATTTAGAAATTTTGTCCTTATCTATAGTAAGTAGGCTAGATGAAGCTTCAAAATCCTCTTTTAATAAGTCAAGGGCCTTGTATTTAAGGTTGGTTATTTCCTTAGTATCCTTAAAACTTTCCTCTTCTTTGTATAATTTTATATCACCAATCCTAATATTTTTTGAAAAATTACTAGCATGTATATATGAAACATGAAATTTATTTTTGAATTTGTAGTCTATATCTTCGCTCATCTTAAAAAGGAGTGAGTCTTTATAGGTTGGATTTATATTTTTCAAGTTAGCATCATCTTCATAAAAACTATAGGAGATGCCTTCCTTTAGGTTTTCTTCTTTAATTAATAGGTTACATTCACCAACAAAGTCTACAAATTCATTGATTTTAAAAATAAAAAGACCATCAAGAGTTTTAAAAAATCTTGCTTTCAAGGCTGTATTTCCTAGAATTTTTCTCAGCAAAGCTTCATCATAGGAATAAAGCTTGGCAAAAATCATTTCCTTATTTATTTTATCTTCTTTTATATAAGCTGGGTTGTCCTTTAAGAGGTCAACTAGAATTTTTTCTATATTTTCCATAAGCGCTCCATTCTAGTTATTACTATACTAATAAAAATTTTTTTTGATAAAAAAGCCCGCTTAACAGCGGGTCTAGTATAAATCAATTGATTGGATGTTGCCATTTAGGGCATTTAGCCTTACAGTGTAGCCATCATTGGTTTTGAGGTAGTAGGTTTTGATTGTAGAAGATTCGTTTTTGGGATCTTCTGTGAGATATTCTCCAAAGTTATTTTTTATATCATAAACTGAATCTTCGAGTTTTATCCCCATAATCTCAAAGTCTCTATTTGTGTTTATAACTGAGGCACTAAGCTCCTTTATCTTTTCGGTTTCTATATTTTTTTTGTCAGTATCTAGGTCATAATAGGCTTCTAGTAGATAAAATTCCCTATATACTTCATTGTTGACTCCGTCTGTAAACCAGGTTGGCTTTGGTTCGAATGATTCTCCAATTCTTGAAATAGTTGCAACAAGACGGTTATTTTTTTCTTTTAAAGAATAAGTAAAACCATTTTTAGTAAAATCTGACAAGCTTATAGGAAATTTATATAGGTCACCTTCAATAATAAAGGATGAATCCCTTTTGAATTTAGTAGAATAACCCTTATTTGGTGCAGTAGTTATATAGGGATTTTTGTTTGGCTCTAGGGCTTTTTCTGTGGTAAGTAAAATTGGATAAGCAAAGGCCATTATTAGGTTTAGGATGGCTATGAGGAGGACTCCTTCCCTAAAGTTTTTATTTACCCCATCTATAAGAGCGGCTATGGCTCCAATTGTGCCAAGCACGACACAAAGCATACAAGCGAATTTAAGAGGTCTATCAAAACCTAAAAAATTTATATAGGAATATCTAAAGGCAAAAGAAATTGCTAGGACTAGGATGCCTATTAGTAAAGTTAATCGATAGATTTTTTTACTTAAAAAATTCTTCATTTGTTTTCCTCTAATATCTAAAATCTTCACAACATTTTACACTTTTATTAAAAAATTTACAAATACGTGTTATAATTATAATAGGTAAGTAGGTCTATTAGAATACTACTTAAAATTTGTACTTATAAAGCAGGGGGACATATGTTTGATTTTAAACAGGCGAAAGGAAGAGTTGACGAGGTAATAAATCCAACCCATTTAATTTATTCGGAAGTGTTTTCTGATTCATCAAATAACAATGTTTACATAAAGCCAGAAAATCTTCAAAAAACCGGATCTTTTAAGCTTAGGGGAGCCTACAACAAATTATCAAAACTTGACAAAGAAGCCGCCAATAAGGGGATTATCACAGCATCTGCTGGCAACCACGCCCAAGGAGTGGCTTTTTCTGCCCAAAAACTAGGGATGAAAGCTGTAATTTGTATGCCAGAGCATACTCCAATGATTAAGGTAGATGGGACCTTAAAATATGGGGCAGAAGTCGTTTTGCATGGGGAAAGCTTTGATGAATGCAAAGAACACGCCCTAAAACTTGCCGAAGAAAAAGGCTATACCTTTATTCCTCCTTTTGATGACCTAGATGTTATAGAAGGTCAAGGCACAATTGGTCTTGAAATTGTAGAAGAACTTAAATATGTCGACTATGTTTTAGTCCCAGTTGGCGGCGGCGGTCTAATTTCGGGTGTGGCAAAGTGCTTAAAACAAATATCACCCTTAATTAAGGTAATAGGTGTTGAGCCATATTCTGCAAGAAGCATGAAAGAAGCTGTTAAGCAAGGTCACATTGTAACTCTCGAAGGGGTTGATACTATAGCTGATGGTACAGCTGTAGCAACTGTTGGTAAGACCAATTATGAAATCTGTAAAGATAATGTTGATGATTGGATAACAGTGACTGACGAAGAAATCTTAATGGCCTTTATTAAATTAATTGAAAAACACAAATTGATTGCAGAACCATCAGGAATCCTTCCACTAGCTGCTCTTGATAAGTTAAATTTCTTTAATAAAAACGTAGTTTGCCTAGTTTCTGGTGGAAATATTGATATGTCCTTTATCTCCCAGTTGATTAATAAGGGTTTATATGAAACAGGACGAATCGCAAGAATTGAAGTAGAGTTACCAAATATACCAGGCAAGCTCCAAGGCCTTTTGACAGAAATTGCTCAAACCAAGGCTAACGTAATTTCCATAGAACATGATGGATTCAAGGAAGCAAGTAGGTTTAAAAATATAAATGTAGAACTAACTCTTGAAACCAATGGTAAGGACCACGTCAAAAAAATTAGAGAAGTAATAGGTAAGAAGGGATATATCATACATTGATGAAACTAAGCGATTTAGTTAAGAAAATTAAATATTTAGACATAAGGCACGGAGCAGATTTTGAAATTAAGGCAGTAACAAACAATTCTAAAAAAGTAGAAAAGGATTTTGTTTTTGTAGCTGTTAAGGGTTCTATTTTTGATGGTCATAAGTATATTGATGATGCCATTAAAAATGGTGCCAAGGCAATTGTCCATACAGAGGAAGTGGAATATAAAAAAGAAATTACCTATTTAAAGGTCGCCGACCCTAGGGAGACTTTGGCAGAAATTTCAAATCAAATTACAGGCTTTCCATCAGAAAAATTAAATGTAATTGGGGTTACTGGCACAAATGGGAAAACCACCACATCCAAATTAATTGCCTATTTGATTGAAAAAGTTTTTGGCCCTTGTGCAAATATAGGTACTGATGGGGCAAATGTGGGCGGAGAAATAATTGAAACATCAAATACAACACCGGACATAACAGAAATTAACAGGGTTTTAGAAAAGTCTCTTGAAAAGGGAATAAAATATGTAACACTCGAGGCATCAAGCCACGGCCTAGTCCAAAAAAGGCTTGCTGGAGTTCGTTTCAAGGTAGGGATTTTTAACAACCTCTCAACCGAACACCTCGATTACCACAAGACTATGGAAGAATATTTTAAGGCCAAGATGATTCTTTTTGAAAATTCTGAAGTTACAATTGCAAATATCAATGATCCTTGGGGTAAAAAGGCTATAGAACTTTACCCAAAGACCCTAAGCTTTGGCAAGGACGCAAAAGCAAACATCAGGGCAACCGACGTGAGGAAAACCGATAAGGGAATTTCTTTTAAGGTTGACGGAGTGGACTTTTTCATAAGGACAATTGCTGATTTTGAATTAAATAATTACTTGGCGGCTATCTCTACCTTAAAGGTTCTGGGGGCAAGTCTATCAAAATTAAGTGAGGTTATAACTGATTTTCCAGGAGTAGGCTCTAGGTTTGAATATATAGAAAATGACAAGAACTTAAATATAATTGTAGATTTCGCCCATACTCCAAGGGCCTTTGAGGAAATTTTTAAAAGCCTACCTGCTGATAAGAAAAAAATCGCTGTTTTTGGTATCCAGGGCGATAGGAATGAAGAATTTAGAATGCTAATAGGAAAGACTGTTTCAGATTATGGAATTTACGCCATAGTAACTACAGATGACCCAAAATTTGACACTTACGAAAAAATTTCAAAAGATATAGTTTCTGGTATGGCGGAAAATTATGGGGCCTATACCCTTATAAAAGACAGGAAAGAGGCCATCGAAGCGGCCCTCAGAATGGCAAAACCAGGAGACTATGTACTTTTTATGGGCAAGGGTGAGGAAAATTTCATAAAACTCCATGGTAATGAAAAAACTCCTTGGAACGAAAAAGCGACTATCAGAGAGATTTTAGGGAAAATATGAAAACCGTATTAATAGGCGGGGGAGTTGCAGGTTTATTTTTTGCCAACCTCTATGATGGAAATCTGATTGTTGTCGAAAAAAATGAAGTGGCAGGTAGGAAACTTCTAGCTACGGGCAACGGCAGGTGTAATTTTACAAATTTAAATTTATCCTTTGAGAATTTTCATTCTTCTAGCAAAGACTTTTACAAAAAAGCCTTAGAAAAATACGACAATTACGATTTGATAAATTTTTTAAATGGACTTGGAATTTTGACAACTTCCCTACCATCAGGCAGGTGCTATCCACAAACCTTGAGTGCAAGGACAATTAGGGATATTTTGTACCTAAATGCCCAGGGGAAATTTATTTTTGAAAGCGAAGTAAAAGATATTGACTTTAAAAACCGTTTAGTAATTACAGATAAGGCCAAGATTTACTTTGATAAGCTTGTCATTGCAAGTGGTGGAATCACCCTTCCGGGTTCTGGTTCGGATGGAAAAATTTTCGATATCCTAAGACCCTACCATAAGGTCACAAGGCTTACCTATGGGATTACAAATTATAAAACAGCTAATCCTCTGTCAAAAAAAGTCAAGGGTGTGAGGGTATCTGCCAAGGCCAGTCTTTTTGTAGATGGAAAATTTATTAAAAAATCAACAGACGATGTGATTTTCCAAGCCTATGGTCTTACAGGCACAGCTATCCTTGACCTTTCAAACGAGATTTCCTATGCCCTTGCAGATTGCAAAGATATTTGGGTATCCCTTGACCTTTTGGTTGATTATGGTGAAAGGAAGCTTTTCGAAATCATAAAAAATTTAGGTAAAAAAAATCCAAAAAAGACTATCGAAGAAATTTTAATGGGTTTTTTGAATGAAAAACTTATCATAGATATCCTAAATAGGGTAAAATTAAAGGGTAAGATTAAGATTGGTGGTATAACTGATGATGAAATTACAAGACTTATCAGGACTATTAAGGATTTAAGATTTAAAATTACTGCTATAAATGATGAGGAAAATGCCCAGGTAACTATCGGAGGAATTGACACAAACTTTGTAGATACTAAGACTTTTGAATCTAAAATCATCCCAAATCTTTACTTCATAGGCGAAGTCCTAGATGTGGACGGGTCTTGTGGAGGTTATAACATCCAGTGGGCCTATTCGTCAGCCAAGGCGTGTGCGATGGGGCTATTAGGAAAAAATTGAGAGGAAATTAATGTTAAAAATAAATAGAAAGTTAAGAGAAATGAGAGATAATGGCGAGAGCATCAAGCTTGCAATCATTGGTTGTGGCAAGATGGGAGGTTCTCTAATTAGCCAATTATCCAAACTTGACGCTATGGAAGTCAAATTAGTTGTAGATAGGAATCCAAGAAAGGCTATCAAAGCTTTAACCCAAGCTGGTATTGCCGAAGATAAGATAATCTACACTGATGATTATAATGAAGGCTACGAAGTTCTTGAAAAAGGATATGTGGCTGTATCTACTAACTACAGACTTTCCTACAAATTATTACAAATAAATGCAGTTGTGGATTGTACTGGCAACCCTCCTTTTGGGGCAGTAATTGCTAGAAAAACCATCCAATATCACAAACACATGATAAGCTTCAATGTTGAGTGCGAAGCAACAGTTGGACCTATCCTTCACGATATGGCTAAAAAAGCTGGCGTTGTTTACACAGGTATTTTAGGAGATGAACCAGGAGCTATTATGGAACTTGTTGACAATGCCTACGGCATGGGTCTTGAAGTCCTAGTGGCAGCCAAGGGTAAAAACAATCCGCTAAATAACTACGCAACAAATGAAGAATTAGAAGAAGAAGCTAATTCTAAAAAATTATCGCCAAGAATGCTTACAAGCTTTGTTGATGGTACAAATACCATGATTGAGCTAAATTCTGTATGCAATGCTATTGGATTTTTGCCAGATACCTTAGGTTGCCACGGCATTAGCACAAGCCCTGACAAGGTTGTAGAAGACTTTAAGCTAAAAAAAGACGGTGGATTATTAAATTCTTATGGAGTTGTGGATTTTTCTCCAGGTATGGCACCAGGTGTTTTCATAATTGTAACAAGCGACCAAGAAGACGTAAGAGATTTGATGAAGTTTTTAGGTTTTGGAGATGGGCCAAATTATTTACTCTACAGGCCATACCACCTAACAAGTCTTGAAGCGCCAATTACAATCTTTAATGCAGTTGTTGAAAACGAGCCAACCATAGCGCCAATCCACGGTCAGGTGGCAGATACTGTAGCTATTGCAAAAAGAGATATCAAAAAAGGCGAAAAACTTGACGGAATCGGATCAAATAAGGTATTTGGCAAACTAACTAGCCACACAAGATCTATAGAAGAAGATCTCCTACCAATAGGCCTAATTACACCAAAAACCGAAGCAATCGTTGATATTCCTAAAGATACTATAATTGATATGTCCATGGTAAAAATCGACGAAAAAGCTACAATTACCAGACTTAGAAGAAGACAAAATTCTATGAAACTATAAAATAAAATCAAATCAAATTAAAAAAACCACAGGTCAAGAACCTGTGGTTTTTTAACGAAATTTTTACATTATTTTTATAGATTATATAATATTTTTATGTATAATTTACTTAAGAATATGAGAAAACGTTATAAATGGGAGGTCTTATGGAAAGTTTAATTGAAGTAAGAGGTCTTGTCAAAAAATATAAGGACCTAACAGCTGTTGACGGTCTTGATTTGGATGTAAAAAAAGGCCGTATTTTAGGTCTTTTGGGTCCCAATGGATCGGGAAAATCGACAACAATTAACTGCATGCTTAGTCTTTTAAAGAAGGACGCTGGCAGTGTGAAAATATATGGCAAGGAAATGAGTCCTGATGCCTATGATATAAAGAAAAAAATCGGGGTAGTTTTCCAAGACGTAGGAGTCTATGACGAGCTAAATGTCTATGAAAATATCGATTATTTTTGCGGGCTTTACATAAGGGATAAGAAGGAAAGAGAAGAGCTAATTCAAAGGACTTTGGACCTAGTAGGCCTAAATGACTTTGTAAAATTTAAGCCCAAAAAACTTTCAGGTGGTCTTTTAAGAAGGCTAAATATTGCCTGCGGCATTGCCCACAGACCTGATATTATTTTTCTCGATGAGCCGACTGTGGCAGTTGACCCTCAATCTAGGAACAATATTTTGGAGGGAATCAAAAAGCTAAACGAGGAGGGTTCTACCATTATTTATACATCCCACTACATGGATGAGGTTGATTTTTTGTGCGATGACATAGTTATAATTGACAAGGGCAAGGTCATTGCAAAGGGCACTTCAAATGAGTTAAAGGATATGATTGATGTCAGCGAAAAAATTTCCTTTATGGCGGACGATTTGACTGATGATGTAAAAGAAAAGCTTAGAAATATGGACCATATAATAGATTTTGCCTATAAGGATGGGACTTGCAAGATGACTTTTTCTAAAAGTGAAGAAAATCTTTTAAGCCTTGTTAGAATCTTAAGCGATAATAAAGTTTCTTATAGGTCTATTAATGTTGAAAAACCAAGTCTAAATGATGTTTTCTTAGACCTTACAGGCAAGGATTTGAGGGACTAGTATGTTTTGGCATTCTTTTAAAAATACTTTTAAATTTCTTTTAAGGGAAAAGGCCATGGTCTTTTGGGCCTTGGTTTTTCCGATAATTCTGGGAATGTTTTTCAAACTTGCCTTTGGAGGCATAAGTAACAATAACAAATTTGACCCTATAGAAATCTCCGTTTCCACATCCGCATTTGAAGATCAAAATTTTAAAAATTTTCTAGAAACTATGGAAGATGAGGATTATTTTAGGATTACAAGGGCAAAAGATGAGGGGATTTTAGATACAAATCCTGATGTCAGGGCCTATATAGAGGATAAGGATAAAATTATTACCAAAAAATCTGGCATCCAGGAAACTATTGTAGAGACAATCCTAAATGACTATGTCCAAAAATCTGAGATGATAAATAGGGCAATGGAAAAAAATCCTCAGACTGATATTTCAAAGCTAATAAATATCGAAAACCACATCAAAGATGAGTCTAGGAAAAATATGGATCCTATAAATGCTTTTTTTTACACACTTGTGGGTATGACTACTATCTATGGCTATATGTGGGGACTTTATGTAATTTACCAATATGAGGCAAATTTATCTGTAAATGCCAAGAGAAACGCAGTTGCACCTATAAAAAAATCGGTGAGCCTATTAGCATCTGTCCTTGTTTCTTGGCTTATAAATTTCGCAATCACCCTAGTTTTTATTTTCTATCTTGATAAGACTCTTGGAGTTGATTTTGGTAGAAGGATGCCGCTTTTGATATTGTTAAGCCTGGTTTCGTCCTTAACTGGGGTTGCCTTTGGGATTTTTATTGGGGTATCAAACAAGAAAAATATTGAATTTAAAATAAATCTTGGAATTGCAATTACCATGCTAATGAGTTTTCTATCGGGAATGATGATTTCAAGTATGAAGGTCATTGTTCAAGAGAATTTCCCAATCCTAGGTAAAATCAATCCTGTGGCTGTGGTCACAGATGCGATTTATTCTTTATATTATTACGATTCTACATCTAGGTTTTATGAAAATCTCGGTCTTTTAATGCTAATTAGTGCTGTATTCTTGGCTGGATCTTTGTTTTTTATGAGGGGTAAGGAATATGAGAGTCTTTAAAAATTATTTTAAAATAGCCATGGCCCATAAGGTCGCGATAATTTTATACACACTAATTTTTCTTGCCATTTTAAGTTTTTCAACCAAGTCTGATAAGAATGATTTTTATACAAATGTAAGGCCCAATATCTATTTGAGAGATGAGGCAAAGACTGGTTTATCAAAGGGACTTTATAATTATCTGGATAAGAAAGCTGTGATTAAGGAAATGGATGAGTCACTTGTTGAAGATAAGCTTTTTTATCAGATAATAAGCGCAAGTATTGTTATTCCAAAAGATTTTGACCAAACAAGAAAAGTGAATTTTAAACAGGCTCCTGATGATATGTATGGAATGGCTATAAAAGAGCATGTAAATCAGTACCTAAGCCAGGTTGATGCCTATGAGAAAGTTGGTTTTGATACGAATGAAGCCATCAACTTTACAAATAAAGATTTGGCAAAACAGGTCGATGTAAAAATAAAAAGTAAAGTCGATATTGCTGGGGAAGATGAATCGGTCTTTTATTTTAATTTCATAAATTACCTTATCCTTTCTCAGGTCCTTTTGATTGTGTCAACCATAGTCAGTGTTTATAAAAAGAAAAGCCTGACTATGAGAAATGCTGTAAGTCCGATGCCAAGAGCAAGGATGAATCTGGAGTTGATTTTAGGCCACATAAGCACAGGCCTTATTGTGTGGGCTCTTTATATTTTCTTATTTGTTATCCTCTACAAATACGACTTCTCTGCTGCCCACATAAATTTAATGATTGTAAATTCCTTGATTTTCACAATCAGCGCAGTGACCATGGCAGTTTTCATTTCAAGCCTAATATCAAATGAAAACACCATTCAAGGTGTCATGCAAGTAGTCTCATTGGGATCATCATTTTTGTGCGGGGCCTTTGTACCTCAAGCCCTACTTTCAAAAACAGCTTTGACACTAGGAAAAATTTTCCCATCCTATTACTATATTAAAAATAATGAGATAGTCTTAGAAAACCCAAGCTTTGGAACAATCCTACCAAACATAGGAATAATGCTAGCCTTTAGTCTAGTTTTTATACTTATAAGTATGGGAATGAGAACAAAAGCCAATGACAAAATTTCATAAAAAATATAATATTAATAGAAATGAGGAAGATATGGTAGAGAAAAAAGAGTTATATTCAAAATATCTAAAAAGAGAAGTGACATATACTTTCATAGAAGAGAATGAATCTGATATATTTTTGTATTTTTTTGATGGTGCCAATCTCTATGACAAGAAGGAATCCTTTATGGGAGAAATTTGGGCGCTTGATAAGGCCGTAGAAAAAATTGGACTTAGGGCAAATCTTGTTGGAATATACTGCGCTGAGGGCGAAGAAGGCAGGGCAAGGACTAATGAATATTCGCCTTTTGAGAAATTTTCCGATAGAGAAACCAATGCAAAACTTAATCCTAAGGGGATTTTGACTGGTAAATTTATAACAGAAGAGTTGATTCCTCTGCTAGAAAAAAATAAAAAAGCCACATCAAGGCTCATCGGTGGATCATCCATGGGAGGAATTATGAGCCTTTATATGGGAAGTGAATATCCTAAAATTTTTGACAAGGTCCTTGCAATGTCAACTCATTTTATCCTAGAACCTGTCGGAATGGGTGAGATTTTGGCAAAATATGACTCCGAAAATAAACAAAAAATATATCTAGATACAGGCACAAAAGAATTTGACGATGAAATTACCCAAAAATCTTATGTATTCTTGTCCCAAATGGCCTATGGATTTTTGAAAGATAAGTTAGAAATAAAATATTTCATAGACGAAGGAGCCATCCACAACGAAATATACTGGCAAAAAAGATTGCCGGCTGCCTTAAAATATTTATACAGCCTATAAAAAAAGAGCTAGACCAGTTGGTTTAGCTCTTTGTCTTTATTTTATAGTCCAAATATTTCCCCACCGAGTTTTGTTTCTTTTGGGTCTACTCCGTCAAAGACTATTTTTTTGACGTCCATTTGGTATTTGATGTCTCCCCAAAGGATGCCACCTACAAATTTATCGCCGTTTTTAAAGAGTTTGTAGATTTTTTCTCCGTCTTCTTTTTTGACTTCTTCTATGCCATCACCTGCATTTTGACCTGCTGAGAATAGTTTAACATCGCCTAACATGAGGGTTGAGAATGGTTTTGGTTTCTCATATAACTTGTTATCGCCTGTCATATTTGCACCGGCAATTTTTCCCATTTCCATACTTGCAGTCCATAGGCCTATTGAGAAGTTTTCTATTTGGGCAACATCGCCTGCAGCGTAGATGTCCTCATTTTCTATTTGTAGGTTTTCTCCAACAAGGATACCTCTGTCAGTTGCAAGTCCGGAATTTTTGGCAATTTCAATATTTGCCCTTATACCAGCTTGGATCATGATGGCGTCTGCTTCAAGTTCTGTGCCGTCAGTTAGCTTTAATCCGCACACTACACCATCTTTTACAAGGATTTCTTCGCTGAATTTGCCTGTTAGGGTCTTCATACCCATATTGTTTAGAGCTTTTTCTAGTCTTTGTGATAGGTCCTTGTCAAGTTGGCGAGCTAATAGGTAGTCAAAGGCTTCTACTATAGTAATTTCAATACCTAATTGTGATATTGAGTTAGCTGCCTCAAGACCTAGGATACCACCACCAATGATGATGAGTTTCTTTTTATTGGCTAGATATCCCTTGAAGTTTTTAAGGTCTTCTGAGCTTCTAATAGCGAAAACTCCCTTGGCATCAGAGTTTTTGATTGGTGGCACAAAGGCATGGGATCCTGTGGCTATTAAAAGCTTGCCATATTCAAATTCTTCACCGTCTTTACTTATTACTTTTTTATTTTCTTTGTCAATTTTTTCTGCATGGGTATTTAGTTTTACTTCAATATTTCTTTCCCCATACCAAGCTTCTTTTTTTACAAGAATTTCTTCATCTGTATAGTCTTTGGAAATTAATTCTGAAAGACGAGTTCTCCAGTAAGTGTGGCCTTTTTCGTCTGTAATTATTAAAATTGATCCTTTTTCATCGTGTTTTCTGATTTCTTCAGCAGCTGAAAGACCGCAAATTCCATTACCTATAATTAAATAATCGTACATTTCTTATCCTTTCTGTCTCATACTATCAATATTATATCACTTTGCATAGTCCTTAACAATCCTAAAGCATCTTCTTTATTAAGGTATAATGCTTATATGAGAAAAGCGAGAATTACAGATTTGAAAAAAATTATAAATATTATAGAAAATGCTAAAAAATCTTTGAAAAAAGATGGGGTTGACCAGTGGCAAATAGATTCAATGAATGAAAAATTTTTGCTAGGTCAAATTGAAGTTGATAAGGCATTTGTTTATGAAGATAAGGGAGAAATCTTAGCCTATTGTTTTCTATCAGACGAGAAGGAAGAAGCCTACAGGCCATGGGAGGATGACTTTGAGGGAAAAATCCCACTTACAATTCACACCTTTGCCGTAAATGCTAGGGCTACCCAAAAGGGGATTGCTACAAGGCTTTTTATAGATATCATTAGGCATGCTGAAAAAAATTCTTTTGATGCCCTAAGGATTGATACCCACAAGGATAATTTCAAGATGCGTGGTCTGATTAATAAACTTGGCTTTAGGAAAATAGGGGAAATATTAATTGACGAAGAAGGGGCGAAGAAGCCTAGGATTTGCTATGAGAGATTATTATGATAAATGAAAGTCAAAGGATAATTATAGATAAGGCCAAGACGCCAGCGGCAGTTATAGCTGGGCCTGGAACTGGGAAAACTTATACGATTGTAAAAAAAGTTATTTCTCTAATTAAAAATCAAGGCCTTAGTCCGAATAGGATTTTAATTACAACCTTTACCAAAAAAGCCGCCAGTGAACTTCAAACAAGGATAATTTCTGAATTTAACAAGGAGGGAATCAAGACTGAGCTAAAGGATATGATGATTGGAAATTTCCATTCCCTTGCTCTCGATTTTTTAGAAAAATATCCATCCTTTGATAGACCTTTTTTGGATTCCAAGGTTATTGACCAGGTTCTTGAGGGATATTTGATAGAAAAAAATCTTGGATTATATAAAAGCATAGAAGATTATGAAAAATACATTAGCTACAACCATGCTTGGGAAATCAAGGGGATTTATGAAGAAATTACCAACAAGCTTATAGATGTTGATAAGCTCCTACATTCTAAAAACCCTAGGGAAGTTTTTGCTGGGAAAATTTTTCTAACCCACGAAAAGCTCCTCAGAGAAAAAAATCTGATTAATTTCCAGATGATTTTAAGGGATTTCTACTTGCTTTTAAAAGACCCTGTGAGAGGCGAGGAAATACGAAATAGCATTGATTTTGTAATTGTTGACGAATACCAGGATACCAATCATATTCAACAGGAAATTGCCTTTTCATTGGTAAAAGATAAGGAAATCATGGTTTTTGGTGATGACGATCAGGCTCTTTATTCTTTTAGGGGAGCAGATCCTAGAAATCTTACAGATTTTTCAGATAAATTTTTTGCAGCCAAGGGCCATAAGGCTTTTACCTATAAACTTGATATCAATTATAGGTCCAATCAGACAATTATTGAAAAATCACTAAAATGGCTTGATAACGAAGATTATGGCAAGGAAAATATCAAAAGCTTGAGGTCTTATGATAGGCAAAAAAATCCAAATACTATTGTAAGGGCGAGGGCTAATGAGCTTAAAAACCTAGCAACAATTATTAGGATTTTAAAGCAAGATATAAATCTTGGGCAGATTGCATTTTTGTTCCCATCTTTAAACCATGCCTATGTTTCAAAACTCCAAAATTTTTTTGAAAAAGCGGGAATAAGGGTCTTAAATAAGAAGTCTTCAGAATTTTTTAGGCGAGAAGAGATTAGTGGCTTTATTTACCTAATTATGAAAATTGGTCAAATTAAACCTATCTATGAAGACCCATCCACAATTTACGGAGCTTTTGCTAAAAACAAGGCCAAGTATAAAAACTATTTGTATTATCTTGGCAAAGACGAAAGTTTAAAAGCGGATAAAGAAATTCAAAATTTTATAGAAGCTGAAAAAGATTGCAATCTTCAAATCACCGACCTTCTTTACAAGGCCATGGGTCTTGAATATTTTAGGAAATTTCTAATCATGGACGAAGAAGACCTGGATGGGGCTAGGCTTCTTGGAAATATTTCAACAATGATTAAGCTTGCCAAGGACTTTGATGAAATTTTCAAACATAAAAATACTAAAGCCCATTACCAAGAATTTATTAATTCATATTTGCAATACCTTTTCATTTCAAGGGCTATAGAAGAATATGCTAATATTGATAGCCACAAGGATGCTGTAAATTTTATGACCATCCATCAAGCCAAGGGTCTTGAGTTTGAGGTTGTCTTTATATCGGGTCTTTATGATTCGCCAAAGCCTTCCAAACCAGGATTTTTAACTGACTTTGACCCTAATGACTTTTCATATGTTAAAGATTTTTATAGGAAATATTATACTGGCTTTACCAGGGCCAAAAACCTCTTGGTTCTCCTAGATAATAGCGAAGATTACAAGTTAAGCAAGTTTTCCGAATCTTTCCCAAGAACATCTGCCATTAAGAGCCTAGATTTTGAAAGAACTGAGGAGAAAAAAGAAAAACCGATTTTAGCCTACACCACAGATATAGAAGTATTTAAGACTTGCTCTTTAAAATATAGGTTTGTAAGGAAACTTGATTTTAGGGCTTTAAAAACAAAAGCACTAAGTTTTGGTACCAATACCCACAAGCTTGCTGAATACTATGCCCTCTTGCCGGATGATAAGGAAAAACTAATGGCTTTCCTAGAAAAAAATCCTCAATACAAGGATCCTATCGAAAATTTTATCAAAAGAGACTTTGAAATCACTGGTGTTGAAACAAATTATAAGCTTGATAGGAATTTTTATATCCTCCAAGGCAAGGTTGATATAAGTCTTTCAGATGGGTCTATCCTAGATATTAAAACGGGTAAATACAAGGAAGACTTAATCCCAGCCTACAAGGGGCAACTTATGACTTATCGAGCTCTGATTTTAGGCAACCATCATCCTTTAAACAAGATGTATTTGTACTTTATCGAAGAAGATAGGCTTATAGAAATTGATCCGACAGATTTTGATATCAATGAGATTGATAAGATAGGAAGGCTGATTGACAGGAATATTGGCTACAGGCGAACTGATGATCTAGAAGCCTGCAAGTATTGTCAGATGAAGTATTTTTGCAAGCGAAATTGAAAGATATCTACTATGTAATACAATATAGATAGGAGGCCTTATGATAGATACACAAATGTTAAAAGGGCTTATTGATGGAATAATCCTCCATATAATAAAAAACAAGGAAACCTACGGCTATGAAATTTTAGAAGAATTAAAGCTAAATGGGTTTTATAATATGACAGAAGGCACAGTTTATCCTATCCTAACCAGACTTATAAAAAAGGGTCTAATACTAGGTATTTTTAAAGAATCGAATAAGGGACCAAGGAGAAAATATTATTATTTAACAGATGCTGGTAGAAAATATTTGGATGATTTTTACAAGTCTTATGAGAGTCTAAAGGCAGCCATGGACAAGGTTTTAGAAAAGGGAAAAAAATGAGAGTAGATAAGATGATTGGAAATACTGGTCTTGATACCAGAAAAAATATAAAAAGAAATGCCAAAAAAGGGGCGTTGGTAATAAATGGAGAAATCGTAAAAGACTCATCAGTCAAGGTAGACCCAATGGTTGACGAAGTTTTTTACATGGGACACTTTGTAGAATATATAGAAAATCTTTATTTGATTTTAAATAAGCCGGCAGGAGTCTTATCTGCAACCCAGGATGAAGATAAAACTGTAATTGACTTATTAGATGATTTTTACCTTTCTTATGACCTATCAATTGCAGGCAGGCTTGATAAGGATACAACAGGCCTACTTATTTTGTCAACAGACGGGAAATTTATCCATAAGATAACAAGCCCAAATTCACACATCACAAAAACTTATGAAGTCAAAACTCGTGATCCAATTGCAGAAAATTTTGTAGATGAATTTAAAAAGGGCGTTTATATAAAAGAGGACGATTACACAGCAAGACCAGCAGAGCTTACAATTACAGGTGAAAAGGAAGCGGTTGTGAAAGTGACTGAGGGCAAGTACCACTTGGTAAAAAGACTTTTTTCAAATCTTGGAAATGAAGTTGTAGGGCTAAAGAGAGTCGCCATTGGAGATTTAATCCTAGACCCATACTTAAAAGAAGGTGACTATAGGGAACTTACCCAAGATGAATTAGATCTATTCAAATAAAGATAATCTTTTATGATGGCTCTTGTAAAAAAGCTAGAAATATGATAATATAAGGGTGAATATGAATGAGAGACGAGCTTGATTAATTTTAGGCTCGTTTTATGCGTTAAGGGAGAAATATGCTAGATATAAGAGAAGTTTTGTATGAAAATCCAGTAATCATGGCTATCAAAGATGGTAAAGATTTGAGAGAATGCTTGAAGGAAGAATATTCTGATAATAAGGTAGTTTTCGTTCTTTTTGGGAATATAGAAACGATTCCTACTATAGTAAAGAAATTAAAAAACAAGGACAAGATAGTATTTGTTCACGAGAACCTAATAGAAGGCTTATCATCTTCTCACTTTTCACCTAGCTTTATTAAAAACTATACAGACGCTGATGGAATAATCACCCTCAAGGCTCAAAATACATACGAAGCAAGAAAAATAGGTCTTAGTTCAGTTTTTAGATTTTTTCTTTTAGATAGCCTATCATATGGAAGCGTAAAGGATACTATTAAAAACACCTCTGCCGACCTAATAGAAGTCTTGCCAGGTATTATGCCCCAAATCATTGAAGAGATTACAGGTTGGAGTCAAATACCACTTATAGCAGGAGGGCTTATTAGGAATAAGGTAGATGCTATGGCAGCATTAAGTGCTGGAGCAATCGGAGTTTCATCATCAAATACAAAAGTTTGGAATATCTAAGGAGGGCATATGAGTAAATATATAATGGCACTAGATGCCGGAACAACTAGCAACAGGGCGATAATTTTTAACAAAAAAGGCGAAATCATGTCTCTTGCTCAAAAAGAATTTACACAATTTTTCCCACATCCAGGTTGGGTAGAGCATGACGCAACAGAAATCTGGTCAACCCAATTGGGAGTTTGTACAGAAGCTATGGCAAAACTTGGTATTGATGCCAGTGATATCGAGGCAATTGGGATTACAAACCAAAGAGAAACTACCATAGTTTGGGAAAAGGAAACCTGCAAACCTGTTTACAATGCAATCGTTTGGCAATGTAGGAGGACTGCTGATATGGCAGATAAACTCGTCGAAGATGGCTATAGGGCCATAATCCAAGATAAGACTGGCCTTGTTGTCGACCCATATTTCTCTGCTACAAAGATTAGATGGATTCTTGATAATATAGAAAACGGCCAAGAAAGAGCTGAGAATGGAGAACTTCTCTTTGGTACAGTAGATACTTGGTTGGTTTATAATTTAACTCGCGGCAAGGTTCACGTAACAGACTATTCAAACGCTTCAAGAACCATGATTTTCAATATCCACACCCTCAAATGGGATGATGAACTTCTAAAGATGCTAAACATTCCAAAATGCATGCTTCCAGAAGTTAAGCCATCTTCTTATGTATATGGAACAACCTTCCCAGGATATTTTGATGGGGAAATCAAGATAGGAGGAATCGCAGGTGACCAACAAGCGGCCCTATTTGGTCAAACTTGTTTTGAAAAGGGAGATGCAAAAAACACTTACGGCACAGGTGCTTTTCTCCTTATGAATACTGGTAATGAGGCTGTCAAATCGAAAAATGGTCTTGTTACAACAATCGCTTGGGGTCTTGAAGAAGGAAATGTAGCCTATGCGCTTGAAGGTTCAATCTTTGTAGCAGGGTCTGCTATCCAATGGCTAAGAGACCAATTAAGGATAGTTGACGCTGCCGATGATACAGAATACATGGCGACAAAAGTAGATGATACAAATGGTTGCTACGTAGTACCAGCCTTCACAGGTCTTGGAGCTCCATATTGGGATCCATATGCTAGGGGAACTATTGTTGGCCTAACCCGTGGTACAAATAAATACCATATAGTAAGGGCTACCCTTGAATCCCTCGCCTACCTAACAAACGACGTCTTAGCTTCAATGGAAAGAGATGCCGGCCACCCACTTCACGAATTAAAGGTAGATGGAGGTGCAAGTGCCAACAACTTTTTGATGCAATTTCAATCTGATATGATCCAATCCAAGGTAGAAAGGCCAAAGACACTAGAAACAACAGCCTTGGGCGCATCATACCTAGCAGGTCTTGCGACAGGCTTTTATAAGGATAAGGATGAAATCAGGGCGTACAGAATTGTTGATAGGTCTTTTGAGCCTTCAATTTCTAAGGAAGAAAGAGATAAGAAGGATAGAAATTGGCAAAGGGCTATAGGCAGGTCCTTTGACTGGGCAAAACATTACGAAGAATAATATTTGATTGAGAACAATATAAGTGATATAATAATTATAACTTAATAAGAAAAGAGAAAGCGAGCAAAGGTAGACCCTACTTTTGCTCGCTTTTTTTGTAAGTTTACATAAAGGAGCAGAAATGTTTGATGTGATAATAATTGGTGGAGGAGTAGTTGGAGCTTCTGTAGCTGCTCATCTATCAAAGAAAAAAGGAAAATTTTTATTACTTGAAAAAAACGAAGACATTTGTACAGAAACAAGTAAGGCGAATTCCGGGATTTGCCACGGCGGTTATGATGCGAAGCCGGGTAGTTTGAAGGCGAAATTCAATATCGAAGGAAATCAGATGATGGATGAGGAAAGCAAACTATTTGCCTTTCCTTATAAGAAAATCGGAAGCCTAGTATTATGCCATGATGAAAAGGACCTGCCAAAGCTTCAAAAACTATACGATTACGGTATGGCAAATGGGGTTACTGGGATTAAGATTTTAAATAGGGAAGAGACTCTAGTCTTAGAAAAAAATATAACCGATGATGTGGTTGCGTCCCTTTATTGTTCAGAAGCAGGCATTTTAGATCCATTTTTAATGACTATTGCCTATGCAGAAGTTTCTAATATCAATGGCGTGGACTATAAATTTAATACCAAGGTGGAAAAGATTGAGAAAAAAGATGACCACTGGGTTTTACATACAAATGATGGCGATTTAGAAACTAAGGCTATAATTAACTGCGCAGGTCTTTATGCGGACGAAATTCACAACCAAATTTCTGATGAAAAATATGAAATTAAGGCAAGACGTGGTGAATATTTGCTACTAGATAAGGAAACTTCTGGTTTTGCAAATCATGTTATCTTTAACCTCCCATCTGATAAGGGCAAGGGAATCTTAGTTACACCAACTATTGATAATAATACTCTAGTTGGACCTACATCAGACTTTGTAGATGATAAAAACGACAGAAGGTCAACAAGGGCAAGCCTTGATGAAGTTATTGAAAAATCAAATCTCACTATGAAAAACGTACCAGTGAGAATGGTAATTACGTCTTTTTCTGGAAACAGGGCTCATGAAGTAGGTGGTGACTTTATACTCGGGGAAAATAAGGAAGGATTTTTTGACTGTGTAGGTATAGAATCTCCAGGACTCACTTCATCTCCAGCAATTGGAAAATACATTGCAGAGCTTGTGGCAGACAAGTACGGCTTTGCAGAAAATGAAAATTTTACCTACGATAGAAAACCAATTCCAAAAACAAGTGAAATGAGTATTGAAGAACATTCAGCCTTGATTAAGAAAAACAAACTCTACGGCAAAATCATCTGCAGGTGCGAATCTGTAACTGAAGGAGAAATAGTAGATGCAATTAATAGGCCACTTGGAGCGAGAACTGTAGATGGCATCAAAAGACGTGTCAGAGCAAGCGCTGGCAGGTGCCAGGGTGGTTTTTGCCTTCCACATTTAATGGAAATCTTGGCTCGTGAACTTAACGAAGATATGGCGGATGTAGTTAAAAACTCAAAAGAATCTTACTATGTAGACGGAAGAGTGAAGTAGGAGCAGGTTATGAAAAATTATGATTTAGTAGTTGTAGGTGGTGGTCCTGCTGGTCTTGCAGCAGCTGCCAGAGCATATGACTATGGGGTAAAAAACGTCCTAATAGTAGAAAGGGATAAGAAACTCGGTGGCATCCTTAACCAATGTATCCATAATGGTTTTGGTCTTCATAGGTTCAAAGAAGAATTAACAGGACCTGAATATGCAGGTAGGTATGAAGACATAGTTGCTGAACGTAATATAGATGTTTTATTAAATACAATCGTTATGGACTTTAGTCCAGATAAGACTTTGACCCTAATGAACGAAGAAAACGGAATGTTTCAAATTAGGCCAAAGGCAGTAATCCTAGCTATGGGTTGTAGGGAAAGGCCAAGAGGAGCCTTAAATATTCCAGGAAGCCGTCCAGCTGGCATCTATTCAGCAGGAACAGCCCAAAAGCTTGTAAACCTTGATGGCTATATGCCAGGTAAAAAAATTGTAATCTTAGGCTCTGGAGATATTGGACTTATCATGGCAAGACGAATGACCCTTGAAGGAGCTGAAGTAAAATGTGTTGCAGAAATTATGCCATATTCTGGGGGATTAAAGAGAAATATTGTCCAATGTCTAAATGATTTTGACATTCCACTTTATTTTTCAACAACAATTTCAGATATAGTCGGAGATGACAGGGTAGAGGGAGTTTACTTATCAAAAGTAGATGAAAATATGAAAGTCATACCAGGCACAGAAGAATATGTAGAATGTGATACCATCTTACTTTCTGTAGGACTCATTCCAGAAAACGAACTAAGTAGGGCTGCTAAAATCAAGATAGATCCAAGAACTAAGGGTGCAGAAGTATCTGATAGGATGATGACATCAATAGACGGTGTCTTTGCCGCAGGAAATGTCCTTCACGTCCACGACCTAGTAGATTATGTAACAGAAGAAAGTGAACTTGCTGGAGAAAATGCCGCAGCCTACATCAAAGACGAATTCAATTCGGAAAATGAAAAGAAAATCCACCTAACTCCAGGTAATGGAGTAACCTATACTGTCCCTCAATATATAGCCCCAGGCTCAATGAGAGATGAGGTTGTAATTAGGTTTAGGGTAAATAACATTTACCAAAAATCAAGGCTCGTCCTTGAAGTAGACGGCAAGGAAGTTGCTCAAAAGAGAAAGATAGTCTTTGCTCCGGGTGAAATGGAAGATTTGGTCCTAAAGAAAAGCGATTTGAATGAAAATATCGAAAAAATTGAAGTCAGAATGGAGAGCTTATGATCAAAGAATTAACTTGTATAAATTGTCCTCTTGGCTGCACAGTCAGCCTTACAGTAGATGCTGGACAAATTACAAATATAAGTGGTAATACTTGCAAGAGAGGAGAAGTCTACGCTAGAAAGGAACTAACAAACCCTGTAAGGGTTGTTACTTCCACAGCTAGAGTAGATGGAGCAAACCAGTATCTTATCTCAGTTAAGACTGAAGAGGCAGTAGCAAAAGATAAGATTTTTGACGTTATGACAGAAATAAATAAGGCCCACGTAAGTGCCCCGGTACAAATCGGTGACTGCATTATAGAAAACGTAGCAGGAACAGGGGTGAAAGTTGTGGCAACATCTAATGCCAATTAGGTTTAAGATAAATTTAATGATTTTCAAAAAGAAGTGAAAATATTTCACATTTCGATTTAAAATACCAGCAAGAAAATTTGTTGGTATTTTTTTGATAGTTGATTTTTAAAATAAGTAGGGAAATCATCGCTAAAAATATTTTTTTGAATGTATTTGAAATTTCATCCTTGATTTTTTGTGGTTGGTATTAAGTTTTGCAATCAATCTTTATAAAGATTTTTAAAAATAATTTTTCATTAAATTTGCAGGAGTTTTGCTTAAAGAGGTTTATATTTTAACTTTTAAAAGTATATTATATATAGTATGTAGAGGGAGAATAATTATGAAGTGTGAGCATTGCGGTGCTAATATCGACAAGGCAAGCAATTTTTGTCCTGTTTGCGGTAGCAAGATAGAAATTAAAGACCAAGTCGATCAAAGCAAAGAAGAAAATAAAAAAACAAAGAAGACTTTCCAAGACTTTTTTAATTTTAATAAAAATAAAGCCCACTCAACAGACCATACAAATCCTAATGAAAACCAAGCTAAAGAAGGTTTTGAAGATTCTAAGCAAAATGACTTTGATAAGGTAGAAAATCCTAATTTTGCTGGCGATGATTCGTCTAAAGCAGAGGAAGAAGGATTTTTCAAACCTGATCGTCTAGACAGGATGGATAAGGCAAGTAGGAGGTATGAAAACATCGGAGAAAAGTCTTCTCCTTACAATCAGAGGTCTGTAATAGAGGAAGTACAGGCTAAGGTTTCCTTTAATAATGCGAAGTCAAAGGGCGATGAAGATTATTATATAGATGATTACAAGTCTTATATATTAAACAAAAAACTCGAGGAAAAGCTTGATAAACTAATAGGTGATGGGGAAAGTGACCTATCTAATATAACTGTTTCTGCTGGAATTAGAAAAATTCAAGCAAGGAATAAAAAGCTAAGTAGGGAGAATTTTGCCAAAGCAAATGGTGATGAAATTCTAAAACACGCTAATCCAAAAGCGAAGACACCTGCAGTTAGGGAAGTTGATAAAAAAGAAGAAGCCAAAGAAAAAACAGAAGAAAAGTCACAAGAAAAAACAAAAGTGAGGGATTTTAAGAAATATCTCACAAGTAGGAATCTTTTGTTGGCTCTAATAGGTATTTTAATTGCCATCATACTCGGTGCCCTTTATATGAAAAAGAGCAAGGCCGATGATATCACTATTCCGCTTAGCGACTATATCAGTATAAGCTATGAGGGTGAGGATGGTTCTGCTGTTCCAAAGGCAAGCATAGATACCGAAAAATTATTAAAAGCTTATGGAGATGAAATTAAGTATATTTCAAGGGATAACAATAAGGATTCTTATGAAACTCCTGCTAAAGAATTTGTAGCAGACCTTCAAAATAATGTGGTCTTCCAATATTCAAAAGATAATGGCTTATCAAATGGTGATGAGATAACGGTTATGGCAAACCTTGATAATATAAAAATTTCAGACAAATACAATGTCCTAATCTCAAATTCTTCTAAGGCAGTAATAATAGATGGAATAGCAAATGATAATGTCACCGATCCATTTACCTATATCAATGTCAAATTTGAAGGTAAGAGTCCGAATATGACTCTTACAGCAAGTCTAAAAGACGATGCTCCTGAGTTTATGCACACAGTTGATATTATTCCAGCCAAGTCAAATGGTATAAAAGAAGGCGAAGAAGTGGCAGTAAGCTTAAACTTTAATGCCGATGAAATGAAAAATACCTACAATGTAAGCCTATCCCCAACTAACAAGAACTTCACAGCTACAGCAGGTGATGGAGAAGATTCAAGTGATGGTGATTCTGAATACATCAAGTCTACTAGCCACCTTGATCAAACAATGCTTGGGGACTTGAAATATAAGGCTGGAGACTTAATTAGAAAAACTATTTTATATAAAAATATAATTAACGTTGATAATGTAGAATATCTCGGTTCTTTTACAGGATTTAATGCCGATAATAGTGGGGATGTTAAAAATAAGGTCTATCTCATTTACGAAGTGACCACTTCTGAGAAACTTCCAGACTCAAACTTCCAGTCAAGCTTTAAATATTACACTTTTGTAGAATATCAAAATGTAAAAAAGGCAAGAGATGCTGATGGCAAGTTTTACAGTCAGGGACCAATTACAACAGATAATCAAATATTCCACAAGTTCTTTGTAGAAAGTGACTACAAGTATTACCAAATCGAATACCAAGGTTTTGGATTTATAGATAAGGCCATAGCAAATGTTGGCGCAGGCCTCCAAGGATTAACTGTTACAGAAGATAATAAGACAAATATTACCGACCATTTTGCCACATCTGACGGAGTTGTTGGAGAATACGAGGCAGATGGTAGGAGGATATCATTGAGGTCAGACGGTAGCCTAACTTATCAAATAGATAAGGCTGTCCATCTAGGATCTTATAGCGACAATGGTGGAGAAATATCAGCTACAATAAAGGGAGTAAATGTTGATACTCCAATTACATTAAAGTTTGAAAACGGAACTCTCAAGGCAGAAAGCCAAGGAGAATTTAACGCAGCAAGCTTTAGCAAAATTGAAAATTTCTAGAATAAGAGGCCTGGTGGCAAGTGAATCGACCCCAAATCACCATAGTGGTGGTTAGGCTTTCACCCACCAGGTTTTTTTGTAAGCAAAATGAGTGAGGAAAAATGTTAGAAAACAAAGAGAAAAAAACAACCTTCTATGAAACTTATCCAAAATCATTTGTAGATTCAAATGCAGATGGTATAGGGGATTTAGAGGGGCTTAGAAGTAAACTTACAATTATTTCCCAGCTTGGGGCCAACTATGTTTTAATAAATCAAATTTTTGCCAAAAAAGAAGGCAAGGTTGATTTTTATAAAATTGAAAAAGACCTAGGAAGCATAGAGGATATCAAAGCTATATGCGAAAAGGGAAAATATATTAGGGTGAAAGCCATTTTAGACTTTGATGCCAAAGACCTTTTTGATTCCTATGGGGATAACTTAAAAGATACCATAATAGACCTTATAAAATATTGGAAAGAAACTGGCATTAAGGGAATAAGAATAAAAAACCTATCCTACCTATTTGAAAAATCCAAAAATGAGGCAAAAGACTTGGTTTTTAAAATAAAAACAAAGACAGATGAGTTAGGACTTATGTTTATAGGTGGATTTGACAATCCAAACTGGGTGGAAAAAGATATGGTAGACATGGCGTATTTTTCTAAGGCCAATAGCCTAGTAAAAGAGCCAAACTCCTACAAGAATTTTTATGAATATATAGATAAAATCCAAAAAATAAGCGAAGAAATCCCAGCAGGAATCGACCTAGACAATTTTGATAACCCTAGAATGGTAGAAAAAATCTTAGACCATGATGAGGAGTTAAGACCACTTACAGAAGCCCTAGCAACCATGCTATTTAGTTTAAAAACAATTCCTTTTATTTACCAAGGGACAGAAATAGAAGCCAAAAGCGAATATGACGTGGATATGAAAGAAATAAATGATCCCGAAATAAAAGATATTTATGATTCATATTTACAAGAAGGCATGGACCCAGAAGAAGCTTTAAATAAAATCAAAAAGGAAACCAACTTCTCAGCTAAAATGCCATTAAGGTGGGATGACTCCATACTTGGAAGGTTCTCAGAAATTAAAAATTACTACGGAACCATGATCCACTATGATAATAATTACAAGGAATATCTAAAACATGGCGACTCATTTTTCTTTTATATGTACAACATTATTATGCTAAGAAAAAGAGAATCAGTCTTCGGACTTGGCGACTACGAAAGTCTGTCAATTGATGAAGCAGTTTACGTCTACAAAAGAACCTACAAGGACAAATCATTTGTAGTCCTAATAAATTTAAGCAAGGACTTCTATGAATTAGACGAAAAAATCACAAAGCTTATAGAGAAAGGAAAAGTAATAAAAAACAACAACCCAGACTACGATCCAGAAATCTTGGACGCCTACCAGGCGGTGATAATTGAGTTGTAATAAATTGACAAAAACCCCTAAAGTTTAAATTCTTAGGGGTTTTTAAATTTTAAAATATTTAAGTAGAGAAATTGTTAATTCGTAATTTCTTGTTTTTAGGACAATAAAAAAATCAACATCCGTTGTTAAAATTAATGGTCGGACGAAAACCCGTTTGCTTCGCAAACTTCTCCGCGCTCTCGCGCTAGTTTTTGGTTAAATACCCCAAATCAAGGGGTATTTAACGGTGAAAGGATTCAAACTTTCGAGCCTCACCTTCTCAAAGCCGAAGTGGGACCAACAAAAAAGCAACCACTATGGGTTGCTTATCTTGTAAAAAAAGTTATTTAAATTTTTAGTGCGATAAAAAAAGCAACATATGTTGCTAAAATTAGTGTTCGGGGATAAAGGATTTAAACTTTCGAGCCTCACCTTCTCAAAGCCGAAGTGGGATCAACAAAAAAGCAACCACTATGGGTTGCGTATCTTGTATAAAAAGTTATTTAAATTTTTAGTGAAATAAAAAAAGCAACATCTGTTGCTAAAATTAATGGTCGGGGTGAAAGGATTCGAACCTTCGAGCCTCACCTTCTCAAAGCCGAAGTGGGACCAACAAAAAAAGCAACCACTTAAGGTGGCTTGTTCTGTATAAAAAGTTTATTAATTTTTAGGAAAATAAAAAAAGCACCTGATGTTGCTAATTTATATGGTCGGGG
>NZ_CAUPHG010000007.1:0-32126 GCF_963510915.1 uncultured Anaerococcus sp.
GAATCAATAGTAAGAATTTTTGTGACATTTTCATCTATCTTTGGTAACTTCCTAGGATTCATAATCCCACTTATGATTTTAGCATTCGTTACTAAGGGTATAGCAGACTTAGGCGAAGGTGCTGGCAAATTACTTGGTATTACAGTAGCCATCGCTTATTGTTCAACACTTGTTGCAGGTTCTGCATCATACTTTATGTCAAGAACAATCTTCCCAAGCTTTATTAGTGATAGCCAAGTAGCAGCTATCCAAGCAGCAGACAAAATCGACCTTAAACCATACTTTAGTGTTGAGATTGCACCATTCTTTACGGTTACAAGTGGTATTATCTTCGCCTTTATGTTAGGTATTTGTATTTCATGGTTAAGAAAACAAGGTTCTGGCCAATACCTATACGGCGCAGTTGATGAATTTAACAAAATCATCACCCAAGTATTAGCAGTAGCAATAGTTCCAGTTCTTCCAATCTTTATCATGGGTAACTTCGCAAAGATGGCCTTCACAGGCTCTGTATTTGCAGTGCTTTCAATCTTCTGGAAGATATTTATCTGCATTATAGCCCTACACCTAATCTACATTACACTTATGTTTATAGTAGCAGGTTCTTATACGGGCAAAAATCCATTTGCAATGCTTAAAAACGAGCTAAGAGGTTACTTCACAGCAGTTGGTACCCAATCTTCAGCAGCTACAATTCCTGTAAACTTACAATGTGCTGAGGCAAACGGTGTATCTCAACCAATCAGAGACTTCGTAATCCCACTAGGAGCCACAGTTCATATGCCAGGTTCTATGATTACAATCACAGGTTGTGTATTTACAATCCTTACAATGTATAATATGGACCACTCTTATGGTCTAATGGTTCAACTTATTGCTATATTAGGTATAGCAATGGTAGCTGCACCAGGTGCACCAGGTGGAGCAATAATGTCAGCTCTTCCATTCCTACCAATTGTAGGAATTAGCCCAGAATCAGCTATGGCATCTCTTGCCATTTCCCTATACCTAACCCAAGACTCATTTGGAACAGCTGCAAACATATCAGGTGATACAGCCCTAGCAGTAGCAGTTGACAAATTCTACCATAAGAATATATTAGGTGACAAGGACTGGCAAGCGGATCCAGTTAAATAATAAATGTAAAATTTTGCAAATTAGGGGATGTTAACGAAATATTAATTACTAATTAATAGGGTTAGCAGTCCCCTTTATATTTTAAAAAGGAGTTATAATGGCAGTAAATTCTTCAATTTTTGACATAATGGGGCCGATTATGGTTGGGCCATCAAGTTCGCATACAGCTGGGGCCTGTCGAATTGGAAGCATAGCAAGAAAAATGGTTGATAGGAATTTTAATGAAGTAGATTTTTATCTCCATGGTTCTTTCGCAAAAACCTATAAGGGTCACGGTACTAACAGAGCCCTAGTGGGAGGAGTTTTAGGATTTGAACCAGATGATGATAGGATAATAAATTCCTTTGACTATGCGGATGAACAAGGAATCAAATACGAGTTTTTTGAAACAGATCTTGGAGATGTCCACCCAAATACAGTAAGAATTGTTTTTAAATATGCTGACAGGACACCACTTGAAGTTCAAGGCTCATCTATAGGTGGAGGAGCAATCGTAATAACCAAAATAAATGGAAATGCCATCGAATACTACGCCAACAAACCAACTCTCTTTATGGCCTATGGCGAGCAAAAGGGAGTAATTGCCAATGTATCAGGTGTGCTTTTTGAATATGGCTATAACATTCACATGATGAAAACAATAAAAGACGGTGACAACGTAATGCTAGTCTGCGAGCTAGACGAACCTTTAAAAGAAGGAATCCTTGAAAAAATCAGGGAAGGCAAAGACTTTACCTTCTTGAAATATATAGGATAGGATTTAAAATGCTTACTACAATGAAATTATTAAAGGAAAGATGTCAAAAAGAAAATCTTAACCTTTGGCAACTTGCCATAAAAGACGAAATAGAAAACACAGGTAAAAGCGAAGAAGACATATTTGCAAGACTTCAAAAAACCTTAGATGTAATGAAAGCCTCATCTGAAAGAGCCCTTACAAAAGATGTTAGAAGTGTAACAGGAATGACAGGTGGCAATGCAAAAAAAATGCATGATTATTACTTAAAAGGCGAAGCAGTATTAGGAGAAGTTGCATCAACAGCTATGGCAATGGCATTTTCAACATCAGAAGTAAATGCAGCTATGGGCAGGATAGTAGCGGCACCAACAGCTGGTTCTGCAGGAATTATCCCAGCTACCTTAATGACCATGAAACATAAATATGGTTGTGATGATAGAAGCCTATGTGAAGCTCTTTTAATAGCAACTCAAATCGGTCAGGTAATCTTTGATAACGCAACCTTTGCAGGAGCAGAAGGAGGATGCCAAGCAGAAACAGGATCGGCCGCAGCCATGGCAGCCGCTGCCGTATGTTATCTACGAGGTTATGATATAGAAATTCAAGAAAACGCCGCAACAGCAGCTCTTCTGAACATTATGGGTCTAATCTGTGACCCGATTGGAGGCATGGTAGAATTTCCATGTAACCTAAGAAACGCCAACGGTATCATGAACGCCCTAGCAAGTGCAGACATGGCAATGGCAGGCGTAGAAATGTTTGTAAGTTTTGATGAAGCTGTAGAAGCCATGAAAAGAGTAGGCGACAGCCTACCAGAAAGACTTCGTGAAACAGGAGAAGGCGGCATAGCAGTCTGCCCATCATCAATAAGGTTGAAGAAAAAATATATAGATAAACTTCCTGAAGAGGAAAATTAAAAATAGAACCAGGGTTTTCCCTGGTTCTATTTTTAATAATCTATTTTTCCAATTTTTTCAAATGGTCTTTAGCAAGTCTGATATATTCTTCCATTACCTTGATTCTTGCGTATTTCTTTTGGTTTGAGCCTACTATTACCCATGGGGCGTAGGCTAGGTTTGTTCTTTCTAGCATTTCGTCCATGGCTTCGGTGTAGGCGTCCCATTTTTTGCGGTTGCGCCAGTCTTCGTCGGTGATTTTGTATTGTTTGTCTGGGTTTCTTTGTCTATCTTTGAAGCGTTTTAGCTGTTCGTCCTCATCAATTGTTACGAAAAATTTTATTACAAGGCTTCCGTGGTCATAGATTTCCTTTTCCATGTTGGAAATTTCTCCGTAGGCCCTGTCCCATTCGTTGACTTTTGCGAAGTCTTCGACTCTTTCAACCATGACCCTGCCGTACCAAGAGCGGGAGAAGATGCTGACGTAGCCGTCTTTTGGAAGTTTGGTGTAAAATCTCCAGAGATAGTTTTTGTCTAATTCCTCCTTTGATGGGGCGGAAATGCCGTAGACTGTATAGAGCCTTGGGTCAACTTCCTTGATCAATCTCTCGATGGCACCGTCTTTGCCGGCAGCGTCCACTCCTTCAAAGACTAAGACCTGGCTGATTCCCTTTTCATAATACTTATACATCAAATCTGCCACTCCTTTTTGAAGCTTATCTTTCTTTTTTTGGTAGTCTTCTTCGGAAATTTCCTTTGAAAGGTCTAGGCTTTTGAGGATTGATTTTCCTTTAATATAGGTCCTTTCGGTGTTTTCATTTTCCTTTCTCTGTCTGATGACCCTTTCAAGGCCCTGGCTTAGCCTGTCGGTGGCGATGCCCAAGGCTTCTTTAGAGGCAGCTTTCTTATCGTTTGAGTCGATTATATCCCAAGGTGCATATGGGAAATCTGTTGCTTCTAGTAATTTTTTGAAATGTTTTTCATAGGCCTCATAGTGTTTTTTCTGGTCCTTGTCAAGGCCATCTATATAAAAATCTTTCTTGATAGAATCCTTAAGGTCCTTAATCCTACCCTTTTTTTCTCCTAATAATTATATATGATATAATTTAAGATAAGAGGTGATAGGATGAAAAATATAAAAATAATTTTTTTTGATATAGATGGGACTTTGATTCCACTAGAAGAAAGCGGGATAAGGGATAAAACTATTAGAGCTCTTAAAGCCCTAAAAGAACGTGGTATAAAAATATGTATAGCCACTGGTAGGTCACCCATACAAATACCAAAAATTGACCAGGTTGAATTTGATTGCCATCTAACTTTTAATGGGTCGCTTTGCTATAATGACAATGAAGATATTTTTTCTAATCCCCTAAATAGAGATGACATCATGACCTTTATAAAAAATGCAAGTGCTATGAATAAACCCCTGGGTCTTGCTAGCAAGGGCCAATATGTGGCAAATTTCTTAAATGATGACCTAGCCCAATATTTCTCTTTCGGCTCTACTTCACCAACCATAATTGATGATATAGAAAAATTCGCCCTAAATAAAGATGTATATCAGATGGTCATGCCAATAAGGAAGGAAGAATACTCAAGGGCTCTGCAAGATACAAAGTCACTAAAAATAACTGCTTGGTGGGATAGGGCGGTAGATGTGATTCCCTCAAATGGAGGAAAAGGCCAGTCAGTAGAAAAAATTCTAGACTATTATGGTTTTGATAAAAATGAAGCCTTAGCCTTTGGTGATGGAGACAATGATATAGAGATGTTCGAGCAGGTAAGGGGAATAGCTATGGAAAATGCTTCAGAAAAATTAAAAAATATATCTTATGACATTTGTAAAAGTGTAGATGAAGACGGTGTATATTATTATTTAAAAGATAATAATATAATCTAATAAAACCATAAGCATAAGACATATCATAAATAAATTAACAAAAAGCATTGATAAACCAAGATCTAGAAAAGCTATTATATAAAAATATAAGTTTTATATTCTTTTGAAAAAATCGCTAATTTCCTTAATAACTTGCTTGCTTTCTCTTAGGTCGGGATGGGAAATTGCAAAACTGTGACCAAGTGGGTAGGCGCTTATTTTTTTGAAATCTAGCAATTTATTTTTGGTATTTCTCTCATCTAGGAAATTCTTTAAAGTAAGAGTTTGGCTCCTTATAAAATCCTCCTCGCTACTTATAATTATAGTTGGTGGGAGGGATGATTTTTTTAATGCCCTTAGGATATTAGGGGTAAAAAATATTTGCTCATTGGACAGGTCTTTTCTTGCAGCTTCGTTAATTAAAGCAAGCGAACCACTCTTTACAAGACCAGTCATTGGAGAAATAAATCCCAAGCCAGCAAAGTCAATCTTTTTTGAAGGAATATCAAAAATTTCCTTGAAATTTTTATCTTTCATGATAGCGTAAGCAGCTAGAGTTAAAAAAGAACCAGCCGAATCAGAAGTGAAAAAAATCTTATCGGGATTTATATTCAACATATGAGCATTATCGTAAATATAAGTGCTAGCGTCAAGGACATCCTTGATTTGATCCCTTAGACTTACATCTGGCAGGAGCCTATAATTGATATTAACCACATTAAAACCAAACTTAGCCAGGTAAATACAAGTCTGTTTGCTAAGCTCCTTAGACCCATAAACAAGCCCACCGCCATGAACATTAACCACAGTAGGAAGGAGATTTCCGGAAGATTTTCCATAATAAATATCAAAATCATGGTAAAAATCACCGTCATCTTTATAAGAAAGGTCAGAAACAACTTCAACACCATCAGTAGAATAAGTAGCACACGCCAAACGGCTCTTATCCTTGTTATTTAAAATTTCAATAATATCCCTAAGACCTAAATCAGGATATAGGTCTGGATGTTTTTTTACCATAGTGCCCCCTAAAACTCTATAATTTAGTGTACCACAAATGCGTTGGAGAGCTCAAGGCTGTATTAAGTATTATTTTTAAAACTTCAAGAGATAAGGAGATGGCTACAATATATATTTAAAAAATAAGTTTAGCAAATCTTCATAATTATCAATTGCTTCTAAGTCTCCATTATTTAATACTAGATTTATTATTTTGAAAAATTCTTTCATAGAATATTTGCTATAATCATCAGCTCTAGCAGCTATTACAAAAATATATTGGACTGTGTCTACCTTCCACTTGATTGGATTTTTAAGTTTAATGAACGATAGGGAACTGTTCTTTATATATTTTTGATTGCCGTGGACTAAAGCAAATTTCTTGCCAATCTCGGTTGACTCAAGTTCTTCTCTTTTTAAAAGAGATTCAAAATAATTTTCATCAACCAGGCCTTTTTCTAAAAGTACATCTGAAATATATTTTAGAACATCATATTTGTTATCAATATCTAAATTAAAACTAGAGGTATCCTTATTTAAGATATTTATGAACTTATTCTCTATATATACATCTTTTTTCAAATCTCTTACATCAAAGCTATTATCATTGCTGATTGGTATTTTAAAATAATCTACTGCTCCTAGATCAATAGTTGAAAATACTAGATAGTCGTTAAAGTTTTGGTTTATAAACTCTCTATAGGTTAAAATTTTTTCAAAATCAATCCAGTTAAGATTTGCTTCTAAGACTGTTTTTAAATATTGGTTAAGTCCGCTTCTGAAATCTGAAACAATAACTGCTTTTTGTTTTTGGACACTGTCTTTCTCAAAACTTAGTATGTATATAACAATATAAGCAATTTCATAGAGTGGGATGTTGATATTATATAAATCGTAGAAATCCTCAGCTACATTCATAATTTCATTGAAATAAAACGCTTGTTTTTTTATGATATCATCGTAAACTGGGTTATCTATTTTTTCTCCCTTTTTTATCCTCGAAAACATTAGAAGAAGGTGTTTGCGGATTAATTCCTCTTTTTCTTTCGAATCGAATAAATAGTTATTATTAGCGTAGGAGAGATGGTCTTTGAGAAGGTTTATAAAATTATTAGCATTTATAATTATATTTTCGTCATAAATAAAATAAGAACTTAAATCTATTTTCTTAAATACTCCTATTAAGTAGTTAGCTATCTGATTTTTGTTTAACACTATGTAATGAAGCTTCATAAGGTTGAACATGCTTGTTGCATAATGCTGATAGTGTGAATCCCTAAGCTTTTCCGAATTATCCAAGTTTTTATTTATTATATAATAGATATGCGCCTTTAATAATCTGTGAATTTTCTTATCGATATTATATTTTATAGAAAAAACATAAATTATTGAATTTATCTTATCTATATCAATTTTGGCCAGTATCTTTTGAAATAGTTTGTCAAATGTTTCATCATTAGGGGACTTAATAAGTACATCTCTAAGCAAGTCATACTTATTTGAGAATTTATCTTCTATAACAATTCCTATTTTTTCTCTGATATCCAAATCTATCTTATAGGAAGCAAAAATATTTTTTATTTCGAGCAAATACTTGTTTGCAGAGTAATAAGATAGGTAGTAAGAGGACATGATAGACGATATAGTTTTTAAATTATCATTTAGTAGGTCGATAATTATTAGGTTTAGAGTCTGGTCATATTCACTATTAGTGAACATTTCAAGCTTTATACCTTCTCCATACTTTTTGTGAACTTTATATGAAATTGACTTATTTCTAAAATGTTCCTCTATCCTATCTAAGCAATTATAAATTGTTCTTCTTGACAAGTTTATTGAATCACAGATTTCATCTATGCTTATATATGATTTTTGTTTTTTTAAAAAATCTAATAAGATTTCATCGTTGTGATTCATTATTAACTCCTAGTTAAGTTTGAGATTTGCTAAGTCGCTTGCTTTAATTACATTGGTTTTTTCTAGTTCTGTCAGCTCGTCTGCCAAGAAATTGTTGTAAGTTTTACCTTTGATTTTATATTCTTCTTCCTTGTCTATATTAGGATTGTACAATCTCAACAATAGTTTGTCGCCATATTCTTCCTTTTTGAGTGTTGAGAAAATTACATTACCTTCGACTTCTAATAAGGAATAATCATTATCTAATTTTTTGTGGGCCTTAGGAATTACAAAATTATTAGTATTATCTAGGATTTCTCCGGCTTGATATGCAAAAGGTTTGTTTAGTGCGTCATGGGCAAACTTGTGCATATCATAATAGTTTTTATCACAATCTCTAATATAAAAAGTGGTTCTGATAGTTTTGCCAATCATTTCGTGACCTAATTCTTTTTTATATACACCAGATGCACGACCAGGTCTATCATTAAGATTTTCTTTTCCTAGATATGGTATTGATCTAAAAGTTGTAAGAGCTATTTTTGAATTATCTAGGATTTCGTACTCCCTAACACCATCACTTACAACTTGCACAGTCTTATCAGAATCTAAACCAGCAAAAGAAATCATTGGCTCGATTCCTCTTGGCTTTTCATCCCACTGTTCATCTTTCCAATTAGAGTATTTGTTATAATCAACTTCTCTTATTATTGTAGAAAATTGATTATCAGATAAAGAATGGTCAGAAGAAATCTTGCTTGCAACTACTAACCTATCCCTGTGCTCATGGATTTGGTTTGTAGTTTCTTGGCTTACTTCAATAAATTTCTTTCCTTTGTATAAGGTAATATCTATTTTAGAAACTAAATTAGCATTCAAAATGCCTTTTTCCCTATCTTTGAGATTAGATGGTAGGACTCTTTTGAGATTAAAAGATAATTTTTCAAAGAAAATGTTCTTTTCAACCCTAACATTATCTACAGTACCTTCGTTTATATACAAATCTTTACTTGGACTTGAATAATCGTAAGAATCTCCTTCGTCACCGCTATTTTCTAGATAAATTTCTGATATATTACTATCTCCAACAACCTTGATATGGCCGTTATCCTCTAATACTATTTTATAGAATTCATTTTCTATATAATCGCAGGAAGTTTTCTTTATTTCACATTCCTTTAACTCTTTAGATTCAATTATATCATAAGTTTGATAACCCATTGGAAGAAATGAATCGAAAATTAGAACTTCAAACTTATTTAATCTATCATAATCATTGAGATTTGAAGATTCTTCATTGTTGACACCTATTTCTTTTTGAGATTTTTTAAGGTCATCTGTAAAATCTTCCCTAGATAAGATTAGGTAGTCTATATTCTTGCCATCTCTTTTAATTTCAAAATTTTCAAAAGGCACAAGGATTTCAAACTTAATGAAGTCATCCCTCTTATTTGGAGAAAGGTTATATGCTTGGAATGAGAAATCTTTTGGCTGTATCCTATCACCAATTCTCCTACAGATTAAATCAATGAGGTTAGAAGCATAGTCATAAGCGATATCGTAGCGATTTTCTATAAATTTATTTGTAAGGTCTGAATTGCACATTCCTATTGAATCGTGGGCAGAATTATCAAGCATAAGTCTCCAAATTTTCTCGATTATTTCTGATTCATACCTTAATCCTAAATTATAAGCTAAACTCATAAGTGGCTCTAGCTTGTGAGAAATAAGTCTTTCTAGGAGGTTGTTTTTATTTTTGAGATCTGCTCTTGTTGAGAAAATAGACTTGTGAGTTCGAGAAAATTGTCCAAAGGTAAATTCACCAGAATATTCTTTCAAATTGTCTTTGTTAGCATCAAATAATTCGTCAAGAGAATCCTCTAATGAAGCAATTTTTATATCCATACCTGAAGCTTCATTTAATTTTTGAAGATTTTTTCTCACAGGTTTTTGATCCTCACCATTAAATAAGATATATGGTTCCTTATTACCAAATTTTTTAAGTTTAGAAATTAATTCATCAAAATATTCTTCATTAGCATCGTTTGGAGGATATGCCATTACGCCATAGTGATAGATGTTAAAAGATTTTATTTTATCACCACTATTAGATTTCCAGATAAACTCTCTGTCTTCAAGAAGATGATCTGCAATTCCCCTCCTGAAAACCGCATATTTTAAATTAAACTGGTTGAATAGCATTGGTAATTGGGCACTCATACCAAAGCTATCAGGAAGGTATCCGATTTTTTGATATCCACCATATTTACTAGAATCTTTTATGCCATAAAGAAGGTTTCTTAATATACTTTCTCCTGAAATTACAAGGGTATCAGTTTGAGTGTACCAAGGGCCTGTAATTAGTCTTTTTTCTTTAACAAGTTTTTTTACTAATTCTTCTTTTTCGGGACGGAATTTTAGGTAATCATCTATTATAGATGTTTGTCCATCCAGTAAAAAAGAATGAAATTCTTGATTTTCATCAAGAAAATCAAGAATTTCATCAAAAACAAATGTTGAATAAATCTCAGACCTTTGAGATGTAAAATACCATTCTCTATCCCAATGGGTATGAGCTATAACATTTACTTTATTCATAGTTTACCTCAGGTAATTTACCCTTTTTAATTTGGTTGTTTCTATATAGTATATTTATAACGGCTATAAATAGGGAACCGATTAATATACCACCGACATATTGTAGGATACCTGATACTAAAGGCCATGCCCAGATTGCTGATTCTGGGAACCATTGAACAGCTCCAGTAACAACTGCAAATAGAGATCCAAT
Organism: uncultured Anaerococcus sp.; assembly: GCF_963510915.1. GTDB lineage: Bacteria > Bacillota > Clostridia > Tissierellales > Peptoniphilaceae > Anaerococcus. Next base: position 10,341 of record NZ_CAUPHG010000007.1, read on the forward strand.
TACTGAACCGATTACGTAAAGAGGAACTGTAAATGCTGGGTTTTCAAGAGCAAATGGAATAGCACCTTCACTTATTCCCATGAATGCTAAGAAAATTGAAGTTTTACCAGCTTCTTTAAATTGTCTATCATAAACTCTTCTACCTACTATATATTTATCAAGTATTGTTGATAAGCCAAGACCAATAGAAGGAGTAACGATTGCTATAACTCTAGCTGTAATAGGCATTACTTTATCAACTGTAAATCCAGTTGCAACAAATCCTGCCGCTTTATTTACAGCGCCACCTAAGTCAAAGGCTGTAAATATAGATAGAAGTATTGAGTAAACTATTTGTCCACTTTTTCCTGCAGATTCAAGTAAGTTTTTAACTTGACCATTTAAGAATGCACCAAATGGAGTTATAACGTATAGCATTAGTATCATTGTTGTAAGTATACCAATTAATGGGATAAGGAATGTTGTTTTGAAAGCCATCCAATTGTGACTTACTTTTATTTTTTCATTTAATAACTTTATAAAGTAACCTATAATGAAAGCTATTAATAAACCACCTAAAAATCCAGAAGGTGCAGGGGTAGCTCCTTCAAAAACTCCCTCGGTTAAAACTAGTCGTTCTATTGGTTTGTTCGCAACTATACCACCCATAAAACCACATATTAATGCAGTTTTACCTCCAATTGAGTTGGTGGTGAATGCAGCGAAAATTGGAATTGCAAAACCAAATAGGGTGAATCCAAATTTTGACAATACATCAGCTAAGTTAAGCATTGTAAGAGAAGTTCCAGTAAAATCACCCGAATTCATAGCATCAACTATTGAAACTGATGGATCTATTTTTAAAAATACATAAGGAATAAGTTGTGATATAGCACCTAAAAGTCCTCCCATGATTAGAACAGGAATCATATAGGAAATACCAGTCATTAAGTGTTTTTGTACCTCGGTAAATTTTGAATTTGAGGTTTTCATGTTGCTATTAATATTTTTTGGACTGCTATTATCTGATCCGATTTTTCTTTTTGTAATTGCCATAATAATCCTCCTAGCTATTCAAGTCGTCTTCTATTTCCTGGATAATACCATCAGGATTTTTGATTGCTTCAGCCAAACTTACTTCATAAACCTCATAACCTTCAAACCTCTCCATATTTTGAGGAGTGATAGCTGTTGATAATAAAATAATATCAGCTTCTGCTAAGTCTTCAGCAGTAAGTTCATTTTGGATGCCATCAGATCCTTGGGTTTCTATTTTGCATTCATAACCTTTTTTTTCGGCTGCTTTTTGTATCGCTTCCGCAGCCATAAATGTATGAGCTAAACCCATAGTGCAAGCACATAAGCCAACAAATTTTTTCATATTATTCTCCTAATTCTTGTATTTTCCCAAATACTTCATCTTCAGATGCGTTTAGGCAAAAATCTCTAAATTCTGCATCTACAAGTTTTCTGCTGAGATTAGCAAGTAGAGAAATGTGAACATCTCCGTCTTTGCTAAATAGAGCAATAACAACCTTAACCATAGAGCCATCCCAATCAATCTCATTTTTAAGTCTTAAAAAAATTAAGGAAGTCTCCAAGACATTGCTACTTTTTGCATGGGGAATAGCAAAAGGTGGGAGCAAGGCTGTGCTCATGATCTCTTCTCTTTTAACTAATTCATCTTTAATGGACTCCTTATCAGAAATTAGACCAGTCTTAAAAGCTTGGTCAACCAAGAAATCAAAACATTCGTTCTGACTTTTGAGGTCTACATCAAAGATAGCGTTTTCACGATACATAACAATCATCTCCTTTATTAAATTATAACCAAAAATCCAAAGAAATATTCATAAATTTTTTCACAATTACTTGCACATTTTCGAATTATTAATTATTGGCTGCCTAATTAACAAAATATCGCATGGGCTTTCTTTACATTAGATTAAAAAACTGACCTCGAAGGGTCAGCTAAAATATTATATAATTTTTGTTTTTTTACTCAATCCTCAAGATACTTATCGTATTCCTCTTGCCAATAAATTTTGTCTTTTTCTGTGATTTTTCTTATTACTTTGGCGGGGTTGCCTAGGGCTATGGTCATTTCTGGGATGTCTTTGGTTACTACACTTCCTGCGCCTATTATGGAGCCTTTGCCGATTGTGACTCCTGGGAGGATGGTGACATTTCCGCCTATCCATACGTCATCTTCTAGGTTTATATCGGCTCCTTTTTCTATGCCAGTTGCTCTTATTTCTGGGTCTATGGGGTGGATGGCTGTGAATAGTCCTGTGCCGGGGCCTATTAGGACCCTGTTTCCTATTTTAATTTTTCCTAGGTCTACCATGGAGACGTTAAAGTTTATGAAGGACTTATCTCCTATATAGATGTTGTCCCCATAATCACACCTGAAAGGGGAAAGGACCGTTGATTTGCCAAAGCTTGCGAATAGTTCTTGGCAGATTTTATTTCTTTCTTCTCTGTTCGTTTCCGTATTTAATTTTAATAATTTTTCCCAGCAGGCTGTGAGTTTTTCAACTAGATAGGAATCTGTTTTGAAAAGTTTGCCGGCTTTTAGATTTTCATAGTTTTTCATGTTATCAATATACTTTTGATAAATTAAATGACAATTCGTAAAATATTAGTAAAATAATAAGGTTATAACTTATATAGGAGTCTTTATGAATAGGAAAATAGATTTATTACATGGGAATATCAGACATACGCTTTTGAAATTGTCTTTTCCTTTGGCGCTTACAGCCTTTATCCAAATCGCCTATGGATTTGTTGATACAATTTGGATTGCAAGGCTGGGTACCAAGGCTATGGCTGGTGTTGGCATAGCTGGTTTTATCTTTTGGATAGGTAATTCCCTTGTCCTTATACCTAAAGTTGGTATGGGAGTTTATTCGTCCCAGGCCTTTGGATCGCAAAATGAAAAAGAAACAGTGATGATTATTAACAATGGTTTTATCCAAGCAATTGTTATTGGTTTGTTTTTTACTACTTTTTGTTTGATTGTTAAAAATGTTTTTATAGAATTTTATGACTTGGGTCTTGAGGCGGAAATGGCTGCTAAGGATTATTTTTTTGTGGTAAGTCTTGGTATGATTTTCTTTTTTGTAGGGCCTATGTTTACCCAGTCTTTCACATCTCTTGGTGATTCCTTTACGCCTTTTGTGATTAACGCTGTAGGTCTTGCTATAAATATGGTCTTAGATCCAGTTTTGATTTTTGGTCTAGGTCCTTTTCCACACATGGGGGCAAAGGGAGCTGCTCTTGCTACTATTATAAGTCAATTTGTAGTTGTTTTGATTTACTTTTTGGTAGTTATTTCTAAGGACGGGATTATAAAATCAGCCATTTCTTATATAGACTATAGGGAAAATTGGCAGCTTGAAATTTTTAGGCTTGGTCTACCTGCGGCACTTTTGTCAGGCTTTCATGCGTCAATTTCTATGGTTTTGAATAGGTTTATGTCATCATTTGGTCCAACACCTGTGGCTGTTTGTGCTATAGGAAGTCAACTTGAATCAATTTCTTGGAATACAACTGAGGGAATCCAAGTTGGTATTCAAGCCCTTGTTGCCCAAAATTATGGGGCAGAAAACAAGCAAAGAGTTAAGGGCTCTATCAAAGAAGCTTTCAGACTCGTTGCTATTATCGGTATTATTGCGACCTTGGTTTTAATTATCTTTAGGCATAAACTTTTTGAACTTTTTACACCAGAAAGTAAAGAAGCTATTAAACTTGGATCAAATTATCTTTTTATCCTCGGTCTTTCCCAGGCCTTTATGTCGATTGAAATTGGTCTTGCAGGATGTTTTAATGGGATGAGCGATACTAAGACTCCAGCTATCTTGGGAGTGATTAACAATCTATTAAGGATTCCAATAGCCATAGTGCTGATGCCTTTTGTTGGTGTTTATGGAGTTTGGATAGCAATGAGTGGAACATCAATTATGAAAGGTATTGCAGCTATGGGACTAATTTACAGAAAAGTAAAAAAATATATGGCAGTTTAAACTCTTCTTAGGAAGGGTTTTTCATTTAAGTGAAAATGTTTGCAATATTTAAGATTTTCTTATAAAATAATATAGAGAGAAGAAAAGGAGAGTAAATATGAAACAAGTAAGATTGCCTTATGGCAAAAAGTTCGTTGAATTAGAAGTAGGCGATGATGTAGCTATACTAGAGAGCAAGGCGCATAGTTTTAAGGCGACAAAAAGCCAAGAAGACCTTGTTAGAGATGCCTTAGCCCATCCAATTGGTACAGAGAAATTATCTGACCTTGCAAAAGGCAAGAAAACTATCACAATAATTTCATCTGACCACACAAGACCAGTTCCATCTGCTATTACTATGCCAATCCTTCTTGAGGAAATTAGGTCAACAAATCCTGATGCTGAAATCACAATTCTTATAGCAACAGGTTTCCATAGACCAACTACTCATGAAGAATTAGTTGCTAAGTATGGCCAAGAAATTGTAGATAATGAAAATATAGTTGTCCACAAATCTGGCGTTGATGAAGACATGGTTGAGCTTGACAGACTTCCATCAGGCGGCAGACTTCTACTAAACAAGCACGCTGTAAATGCTGACTTATTAATAGCTGAAGGATTTATTGAACCACACTTTTTCGCAGGTTTCTCTGGTGGTAGAAAATCAGTTCTTCCAGGTATAGCAAGTGAAAAAACAGTTCTTGCCAACCACTGCTCTAAATTCATAGCAAGTGATTATTCAAGAACAGGTATCCTAAAAGAAAACCCAATCCACAAGGATATGGAATTTGCAGCAGAACAGGCAAAACTTGCCTTTATCCTAAACGTTGTAATTGACGCTGATAAGAAGATTATTAATGCCTTTGCAGGCCATAGGGTAAAAGCTCACTTTGAAGGCACTGAATTTGTAAGAGGCCTATCAACTGTTGAGGGTGTAAACGCTGATATAGCTGTAACAAGTAACGGCGGCTATCCATTAGATCAAAACGTCTACCAATCTGTAAAATCAATGACAGCAGCAGAAGCGGCAGCAGCTGACGATGGTGTAATAATTGAAGTTTCTAGATGTGATGACGGACACGGCGGAGAGAGCTTCTACAGAACATTCAAGGACGCTGCAACTCCAAAAGACGTTGAAGACAGAGTTCTTCAAATCCCAATGGAAGAAACTATTCCAGATCAATGGGAAATCCAAATCCTTGCAAGAATTCTTGTACGCCATAAAGTTATTTTTGTAACTGACCCAGAAAATAGACAATTGATTGAAGATATGCACATGACCTATGCTGAAAGTCTTGAAGAAGCACTTAGAATGGCAAAGGAAATCAAGGGTGAAGATGCGAAAATCGCATTTGTACCAGATGGTGTATCTGTAATAGTTAATAAGAAAAAATAAGACTTAGTTAATAATATAGGGTAAGAGTGATTTTAATGAAGGATTTTAGAATACTATTTATTATAAAAAGTTAAAAAAAATAAAACAAATCACTAAGAACCTTAAAACTGATTAATTCAAAATTTCCAAAAAAAGATGTTCGACCTTTAGGGGTCAAACATCTTTTTCTTTTATTTAAGTATATTTATATCTAGATCGGCTATGGATTTTAAAGTCATATCTGCTTCTTTTTCTATAAAATCCCACTCTCTTTCATTCCAAGGGAAGTCTTCAAGGCCAACTGTTATGATTCCTTCCTTCTTAGCTGCCTTTATAGCATAGAGGGCATCATCAAATAAGACACATTCAGAAGGAGCTGCTCCATGTTTTTTGATTGAATATTGCCAAAATTTTGAATCGGATTTTCTCATATCCAAAAGATCTGGTGTAGCAAAAAAATCAAAGTAATCGTAGATTTCTAGCCTTTTTAGGGCCATCTCCAAATACCTGTAAGGAGTTGATGAGGCAACTGACATGGAAAAACCCTGGTCTTTTAATTTTTTCAATATCTCAAGATTACCAGGCTTTGCAAGGAGGTAGTTTTTGTAGGCGTCGTAGATTACATCCTCAAAATACTTCCTAACCTCGTCAAAGGTCATATCTTTGGCTATCTCATCAACTATATATTGGCACATAGCCTCAATTGATAAGGCTTCAATCTTGCCTTTTTCTTCCTTGGTTAGATCATTCATTGAGAAACCGTACTTGGAAAAAAGTTTGTTTTGTGGCTCAATCCAAATTTGCATAGAATCTAGGATAGTCCCATCGACATCAAATATTAGTTTTTTCATTTTTATCCTTTCTTAGCTTTTCTATTTTTATCTTCATATATATCTTATATGATTTTTGGAATAAGGCAAAGGTTGGCATAGAAAAACAGCCCAAACTCATTGTTTAGGCTGTTAGTATTAATATGGTATATTTAAGGCGTTCATTGTACCTGCAGTCATTTGCTCAAAACCTATGTGGTTATTCTCAAAGGAAGGAGAATAGCGGTTGATAAAGGCTTTGTATGTTTTGTATCCCTTATCTGCATAGGCTTTTCTCATAAGCTTGTAAGTAACTTCAATGCCGTCTTTAACTGTTGGTGGGTTTACCCATGGAGAACGACCTATATAAGCAGGAGGCCATTCGCTACCGTAACCATTTTTGTAATAACGGATACAACCAAAGTTGTATTTACCGCCGCCAGGATTCTTTCCAAAGGTGGTTTCCATGGCGATTTGTCCCATAAAGATACCTACGTTTATTCCATATTGATTTGAAAGCTTTAAGATAGTATCTCCATAGCCTTTAAGTGGTGTATAGTGGCCACGTTTTTCTAAAAACCTATCTATGTATGCGCCTGTAATATGGCTAGGATTCTTAGTTCTTATGTCAAAGTTTGCAAGGTCGCCCGGTCTATAATTTCTCCAAATGATTTTGCCAGGCTCTTTGTTGTTGCCTGTAGCATTTCTATTTGAACCAGTAATATTTACGCGGTCAGGATGGCCTTGGTCTTTTTGCTTTTGTTTTTCTATCTGCTTTTGCTTTTCTATTTGTTTTTGTTTTTCTATTTGTTTTTGTTTTTCTTTTTCCTGTAATTCAAGGGTGTTCTCATCCTTGTATGAAGTTTGTTTGATTTCAGTTTCTTTGTGTGGAAGGTCTTGCTGCTTATTTTTCAAAAGATCATCTAAGTCAAAATTATCATATTTTACAATATCATCATATTTTACAGAATCATTAGTTGTTAAATTTGTTTGCGTATTTGACGCTTCTTCAGCTGCCATTACTGGGCTCGCCATAGCTAGGGCAGATACAGTAACTAGTCCTGTAAATATATATTTAAAATTTTTCATCTTATCTCCTTATCTTATATAACAACTAATATTTTAACTCAAAAAAACCAAATTGTCAACACAAATGTTACTATTTTGTTACTTAGGCTCCTAAAACCTTGGTGTTCATAATATAAATAGAGGTGTCTGTATTATTTCTGTAACTATAATTAAAAATGGGTATCAAGCTTAAAAATAAATGGAGAGCTGACATCCTTTATATATTCAAGGCTTTGTTATATAATAAGATTAGAATAAGAAAGGGATTTGAGATGAATATATTATTGGACCTTTATATAACTTTTGTTAAGATTGGATTTATGACTTTTGGTGGTGGCTATGCCATGTTGCCAATTTTGGAAAGAGAAGTTGTTGATAAAAAGAAATGGGCGACAAGTGAAGAAATTTTAGATTACTACGCCATTGGCCAGTCTACTCCCGGAGTTATCGCTATAAACACCGCAACTTTTTGTGGTTATAAGATGGGCAAAAACATCGGAGGGGTAGTGGCAAGTCTTGGCTTTATAACACCTTCTATAATTATTATCACTATGATATCGAGTTTTTTACAAAATTTTTCCCACATAGCTGCTGTCCAACACGCCTTTGCGGGGATAAGGATAGCCGTTTGTTCCTTAGTCTTGTACTCAATAATAAAGATGTTAAGGAAAAATGCCAATTCAATAGCTAAGTTTCTTGTGTTTTTATTAACCTTGCTAGCTATTACAGTGTTTGATGTTTCACCAGTTGTAATTGTAATTATAGTTGCAGCCCTTGGTATTATTTTAGGGAGGGTGAGAAATGCTTAGATTAATGTGGGAATTTTTTAAAGCTGGTCTATTTGCCGTAGGTGGTGGTATGGCTACTATCCCTTTTTTACAAGAAATGGGCGAAAAATACGGATATTTCACAAGCGAAGAGCTCTTGGATATGATAGCAGTATCTGAGTCAACCCCAGGAGCAATTGGGATTAATATGGCGACTTACGCAGGCATTAAGGCGCACGGACCAATCGGAGGTATTCTTGCTACTCTATCTCTTGTTACAGGACCCATTATAATAATTCTGATAATTGCAAGGATGATTCAAGCCTTTAAAAATTCAAAGACAGTAAAGGATGCTTTTAGCACATTAAGACCAGCCACAGCTGGTTTGATTTTGGGGGCTATGTCAATGGTCCTAATCATTACCCTATTAAACCCTGAGGCTTATGCAGCAACTGGCAGCCTTTTATCTTTGCTAAGACCAATTCCAATTATCCTTTTTGGGGTCTTTACATTAATACTGTTTAAATTTAAAAAACTAAGTCCAATTTGGATAATACTAGCAGGAGCAGGACTTGGGATAGTCTTGGGACTTTAGCTTGCATATATATCTGATTTCGGTATTTTACTAATAAGAATCTATATAAGGAGAGATTTATGACTAATATTAACAATCCAAAAGAAGAACTAACCAATGCTGGACTTAGGGTAGTAGCTTTTTCCGGAAATGCTAGGAGTAATTTCCTTGAAGCCCTCAATCTAGCTAAAAAAGGTAAGCTTGAAGAAGTAGATCAATATATAGGTTTGGGCATAGAAAACCTAGAAATGGCAGGCCGTGCTCAACAAGATTTCCTAGAAAAGGAAGCAGAAGTAGGAAGTGAGGGCTTAGATTTTTTGACCATCCATGCCCAAGACCACTACATGACCACCTTGCTACTAAGAGATTTAATCGACAACTTAATTGACATTTATAAAAAATAAGCAAGAAAACCCCAGAATCTAGTAGGATTCTGGGGTTTGTATTTTAATTTTCAATAGCCTTTGACTTTTGCTTTTAAAAGCTCTTAGCAATCTATTTTTGAAAAATTTTCTAATTTGACTTTTATTTTCCAAGTTATTTCTTTCTTCTAATAACCTTAGATATTTCTCCAAAAACTAGCGGAATTAATGCTAATATTAGAACTGGAATCCATTCCCATGTTAGGGAAACGACCTCAAAGAGTTCTGTTAAAATTGGAACATACATTACAACCAAAAGTAGGGCAAAGGATAGGATTACTGCCTTTATTAGGTGTGGGTTTGAAGCGAAACCTAATTCCTTTAGGGTGTACTTTGTGCTCCTTACTGAGAAGGCTCTGAGGAGTTCTGATGTAATTAGGGTTGCAAATACCATGGTGTGGGCACCTTCGATTGAGTTAGGGAAAATCCATTTTAAGCCAACTATATAAGCTGCAAGGACTGCAAGGGTTATAAAGATTGATTGGCTAATGAGATTTGTTCTGATATCGCCAGAGATGATTGATTCTCTTGGATCTCTTGGAGGTTCTTCCATAAGGCCTGGTTCTGCTGGTTCAACACCCAAAGCTAGGGCTGGGAAGGCGTCTGTGACTAGGTTTAGCCACAATAATTGTATTGGGGTAAGTGGGCTAGGTAGTCCCATTAAAATTGATAGGAAAACTATCAAAACTTCTGCAATGTTACAAGATAGGAGGAAGGATACAAACTTTTTGATGTTTGAAAAGATTACTCTTCCTTCTTCTACTGCATTTACAATGGTTGCGAAGTTATCGTCAACAAGGATCATATCTGATGCATCTTTGGCAACATCTGTTCCTGTAATACCCATGGCGACACCAATATCAGCGTTTTTGATGGCTGGTGCGTCATTTACACCGTCACCTGTCATGGCTACGACATTGTCGTTGGCTTCTAGGGCCTTAACAAGTTGAACCTTGTTTTCTGGGGAAACTCTGGCAAAAACTCTCTTAGTTTTGACAATTTCTCTGATTTCCTCGTGGGTCTTATCGTTAAGCTCTGAGCCTTGCATAGCTTGGTCACGGCTGGTTGCGATTCCCAAATCTTTGGCAATGGCAAGGGCTGTTTCAAAATAATCGCCTGTAATCATTATTACATCAATGCCTGATGCGTGACATTCAGCAACAGCAGCTCTGGCTTCTGGTCTTGCTGGGTCAATCATGCCTGTAAGACCAACAAAAATCATATCTCTTTCGATATTTTCTGTAGTAAGGTCTTGATCAAGAGTTTCTAGCGGTCTAAAAGCGTAGGCCATTACCCTTAGGGCCCCACTTGCAAGATCATTGTTCTTATCTGAAAGCTTCTTGCGATAATCATTTGTAAAGTCTTCCATCTGACCATTTATCATAATCTTTGAAGAATGGCCCATTACCATATCTGGTGCACCCTTGGTCATAGCGTAGTATTTGCCATCTAGTTCGTGGAAAGTAGTCATCATCTTCCTTGTAGAATCAAATGGGATTTCTTGAAGTCTTGGGTGCTTATCGTTAAGATTTTCTTGGTTGATATTCCATTTTTCAGCGAATGTTAGCATAGCCCCTTCAGTAGGGTCGCCTGTAATCTTGTATTCTGCACCTTCTCTAGTGAGGTTTGCATCATTACATAGGCTTGCTATCGTCATAAGAAGTTCGATTTGTCCGTCAGAATTAATTACTTCTTTATTTTGGTTTCTAATATCACCTTCTGGTTTGTAGCCAGTACCTTCGACTTCGTATTCTTGGTCATTGGTGAAAATTTTTGTAATAGTCATCTCATTTTGAGTAAGTGTTCCAGTCTTATCTGAGCAGATAACTGTGGTAGAGCCAAGAGTTTCTACAGATAGGAGGTTTTTAACAATAGCCTTCCTGTCTGCCATCCTGTTCATACCGATTGATAAAACAATAGTTACAACAGCTGTAAGACCCTCTGGAATAGCTGCAACTGCAAGAGATACTGCTACCATGAAATTTTCTAAAAGATTGTGACTACCCCTATAATATCCAAGGGCAAAAACGCCTATACAAACTACAACAACAAGGACAGCAAGAATCTTAGATAGGTTTTTAAGCTGCTTTTGAAGAGGTGTTTCCTTATCTTCAACTTCATCAAGACTTGTTGCAATCTTACCTATTTCTGTTTCTTCACCTGTAGATGCCACAAGGCCTATGCCACGACCATAAGTCACGATTGATGATGAGTGGACGTAGTTTTCCCTATCTCCTATACCAACATCTTCGTTTGTTTCAAAATTTGCGTCCTTTTCAACTGCCACAGATTCTCCTGTAAGTGATGATTCGTCTATCTTTAGGTTGGATGCTTCGATAAGTCTCATATCAGCTGGGATAATATCCCCAGTTTCAAGCACAACTACATCTCCTGGCACCAAGTCCTCTGCCTTGATATGTCCTCTTTGTCCATCACGGATGACAGTGGCCTCTGGCGAGCTCATTTTTTGTAAAGCTGCCACAGAGTCTTCTGCCTTTCCTTCCTGGATGATAGACATAATGGCGTTAATAATAACAATTGCGATAATAATTACACATTCGATTACATCACCTGTGAAAGCTGATACGATAGCAGCAATTACCAAAAGAATAACCATAGGGTCGGCTATCTGATCGATAATCTTGCTAAGTAGACTCTTTTTATTTGATGACTCAATAGCATTTGGGCCATATTTTTCAAGCCTTGCACGAGCTTCTGATGAAGTAAGTCCACGCTTTGCGTCTGTTTCTAGTTTTTTAATTACTTCATTAAGACTGCCTTTATAGTCCATAATTCCTCCTTAAATTTTGCAAAAGATATAAAAAAAGCGGGGCTTCTTGAGTTATACTCATTAGCTCCGTCTCGCCACCTTTTAGGGTTTATTTAACCGGGTAAAAACCGTTCTGACGATTAAATAATTGGGCTACTCCCTTTTGCTAGTACTATTATATAGCAAATCAAAGCAAAATCAATTATTTAATATGTAAGATTCACTTAGTTTAGATGCATAATTTTTAAAATCAAAACTCTGATAGGGATTCTAAGAGGAACTTTATTTAATAATTAACACATAAAATTTACAAATTATTATTTTATTGCCAATAAAAATTTAAAGTTTTTTATTTACATTATTTTAAGGAAATAATTAATAAAAATCTAACAAATTTAGTTAGACTAAATTAAATGTCTTTTTGAATCAAAATTTCACATGTAACTAAGTGGAGTTGGAACCAGTTTTTCTAATAAAAATCTGTTATTGGAACAAAGTTTGTCATAAGACCAGATTTGTATAAATGATTTGTTATTTTGGCTATTGACATTGTCCGGAAACCACGTCATACACTATGTATAAATTCGTTAGTTAATTAACTATTAGAAAATATTTAGGAGGTTTTGATGACGCAAAATAGATTCTATGGGTGGATAAATGTTGGTTTATCGGCACTCATAATGCTTCTAACTCTAGGACTTGGAAATGCTAGTCTCAGTCAGTTTTTACCATTGATTGCTAAAGATTTATCGGTAAATATGAGTCAGGTTACTTTGCTTGTTTCATTTTCTTCGATATCTATCGCGATATTTGGAGCACTGATTGGTCATGCGATAAGGAAGTTTGGCCACAAAAATTTAATTTACATAGGCGTGTTTTTATATTCTTTGTCGATACTTATTTTATCTTTTTCCAACTCTTTGCCACTTATATATTTAGCGGGAGTAGCTATGGGTGCAGGTATTAGTTATGGCACAAGTCTTACTCTTTCTACTATAATATCGGCATGGTTTATAGAAAAGAGAGGGCTTGCTCTTGGATTGGTTTTTGCAGCAAGTGGGGTTGGAGGATTTATATTTAATCCGATAGTGGCGAGGTTTATATTGTCAATAGGCTATAGGAAAACATTATTTATAGAAGCTATTACTATATTTATAGTATGTATAGTTGGGGCATTTTTTATTGTTGCCAATCCTAAGGATAAGGGACAAAAGCCACTTGGCGAAATAGACGTGATAAATGAAAATGAATGCGCAGAAGAATTGCTTAATAAGACCGATATATATAGGTCCTTGCCATTTATTTTGCTTGTGTTTTCATGTATTAGTTTCGCAATGGCTATTCAACCAACTATGTATAACTTTTTTCCTCATTACTTGTCTTTGGGCTATGATCAAATATTTATAGCGAATTTAATTTCTATAGTATCTTTGGTTAATATAGTTGCTAAGCTAATTATGGGATATGTGAATGATAAGTTTGGACTAATTAAAGCTATAAGTATAGGTTTCATAGGATATTTTGTTTGCGATTTAATAATGATTGTTTCAAATTCAAAAATATCAGCATATCTTGCTGTTATAGCATATGGCGTTGCCTTAACTATGCTTGTAGTTGCCTTGCCACTAATTGTCCCTAAAGTATTTGGAATGAAGCATTATGCTAGTATTTTAGGAATTCTTACAGCTTTTTTGACAATAGGATCTTCGATAGGAACTCCACTTTCATCATTGATTTTTGATAAAACAGGTGAATTTAGGATGTCATTCATAATTCAAGCAATACTTATAGTAGTGTCTTACCTATTGTTTTTGAGGGCTGTTACATACAAAAGTAATTTAAATAAGAAAGGAAAATAAATGTCAAAATTGTATCCAAATTTTTTATCACCAGCTAAGATAGGAAAAGTTGAACTTAAAAACCGTTGTATTATGCCTCCTATGGGGACTCATAGGGTAGGTAGTGATTTAAAAGTAAACCAAGTTATAATTGATTATCATAAAAGACGTGCGGAGGGTGGTTGTGCACTTAATGTAGTTGAAGTGGCTTGCGTTCACCCTTCAGGGGTTACTGGGGCTGATCTTGGAATCTTTGATGATTCATTTATACCAAGCCTAAGAGAGCTTGTAGATGGTATACATCAAGCAGGAGGAAAAGCTGCCATCCAACTTTGGCATGGTGGAAGGCAAATATTTACTAAGGGTCAACCTTGGTCATCTTCTGATATACCTTGTCCAAAATTACAAATTCCACCTCATAAAATGACCACAGAAGAGGTTTATGAAATGATTGAAGCCTTTGGTGATGCTGCAGTAAGGGCTGAAAAAGCAGGATTCGATGTAATAGGAGTCCATGCAGCTCATGGTTATCTTATAGATCAATTTGTAAATGAATACTCAAATAACAGAGATGATGAGTTCGGTGGCTCATTTGAAAATAGAGTCAGATTTGGTGTAGAGGTTATAAAAAACATTAAGAAAAAACTTAAAAAAGAAACCCCTATTCTTGTAAGAATGAATGCCGAAGAAGGAGTTGAAGAGGGAGGACTTAAACTTGATGATGGGATAAAAGTTGCAATAGCTTATGAAAAAGCAGGAGCAGATGCCCTAGACATAAGCCAAGGTTGTAACTCAGCAATGGCAATATCTACTCCTCCATACTTCCTAAAAACAGCTTTTAATGAGGATAACTGTAGAGAAATTAAAAAACACGTATCAATTCCTGTAATATGCCCGGGAAGAATAATATCACCAGAAATTGCTGAAGAAGTAATTTCATCTGGTGCGGCTGATTTTGTAGATCTGGGACGTGCTCAATTAGCTGACCCTGATTTTGTAAAAAAATCAGAAGAAGGTAGAGCAGATGAAATAACATTATGCGTAGGATGTACCCAAGCTTGTTTTTCAAGAATTATGAAGGGGGATGTATCATGTATATTTAATCCACAAACCGGTCATGAAATAGATAGGAAAATAGAAGCTACAACAAATCCTAAGAAAATTCTTGTTATAGGTGGAGGACCTGCTGGTCTTGAAGCAAGTAGGGTTGCGGCTTTAAGAGGGCATGAAGTTATTTTATTTGAAAAAACTAGAAGACTAGGTGGCCAATATATACTAGCTGGGGCTGCTCCTCATAAGTCAATTCTAGCAGATGCTGTAAGCCAAATGGGAGTAAAGGCTGCTAGTGCAGGAGTTGATATTAGACTTGCGACAGAAGCAAATCCAGAAAATATCAAAGAAATCAATCCGGATGAAATCATAGTGTGTGCAGGATCTTCACCATTTATTCCACCAGTTGCTGGAATGGATAAGCTTAAAACTTATGTAGCTCATGATATTTTAGACTTCAAAGACTTTGTTAAAGAAGAAAAAATTGCTGTAATAGGTGGTGGTCTAGTAGGTCAAGAAATTGCTGAAGTTTTAGCTGAAAATGGAAAAGATGTATTTATAGTAGAAATGCTTGATGATGTTATAGGTGTAATAGATATACTTATTAGACAACACACAGTTGATACTTTTAATAGGTTAAACATAGACTTGCTTACATCTACAGCCCTAAAAGAGATTGTAGAAGATGGAATTATAGTAAGTCAAAATGGTGAAGAAAGAAAACTAGATGCAGATGCTGTTGTATTTGCAGTTGGATCAAGAGCAAATAAAGACGTAGTAGATATGGTTGATAAATTAAATATCCCATACCATGTAGCAGGAGATGCTGTTAAAGCAAGCAAAATACTAGATGCTATTTGGCCTGCAAATGAAATAGCAAGAACAATTTAGTAAGTCATTAAAAATAAGGAGGAAAAAATGACAGATTACAAAGACAAAGTAGTAGTTATCACAGGAGCTGGAACAGGAATCGGATATGGAATGGCAAAAGAATTTGCTAAAAGAGGGGCAAAACTTGCAATCTCTGACATAAACGATGAAACTTTAAGAAAGCTTGAAGAAGAATTAAAAAACGATGGCGTTGACGTAATAGCTTATAGATTTGATGTATCTAATAGAGGTCAAATGGAAAAATTTGCTAGAATGACCTTTGATCATTTCAAAAGGGTAGATTATTGCATGCACAATGCAGGTGTAACAAGCATGGGACATGCCCTAAAAATTCCTGAAACAGATTACTTTAGAGACTTTGAAGTGAATACAATGGGAGTTGTATATGCGGCAAGAAGTTTCATACCTAAGATGGAAGAACAAGAAGGTGAGGCTTACTTCATTCCTACAATCTCATCATCAGCTTTCCTTTATACAGGTGCCATACCTGCATATATCGTATCTAAACATGGTGCTCAAGGATTCTGTGAAGCTTTGGCAATCCAACTTGAAAATGACAAATCAAATGTAAAAGTAAGAGTACACTCACCAGGAACAGTTGCAACAGAAATTTGTCATCCAAAATATTATATGCTAGATAGGAGAGATGCGTATTTCCAAACAGAAGAATTTAAAAATCTTGAAAAAGCCATATCTTACTTCATAGCTACAGGTGGACTTACAGTAGAAGAGTATATCCCGGAATTATTCAAACAACTAGACGAAGACTTATTTATCATTCGTCCATGTGTTTCAGAAGAACCAAGATGTACTTACAGATCAGAAAGTTTAATTTCAAGAGAGGGTCCTTTCAAAGAAGGTCAAAGATAAGAAAAAAAGATGGGGAGCTTATTAGCTTTACCCATCTTTTTTAAAGCCTTCCTTCAAAGTCGTAATGATAGGCAGTAAAATCTAGTGAACAAGCATTTTGTTTAATATTATTATCTGGATCATAAGTAATTATAAATTTAGGATTATTATATAATTTATTAAGGAAAGTAGAATTATTTATTGACAAGTTAAGGTGCTTATGAAGGATGAAAAAGTCTTTAGGCAAAATCCCTAAAACTTCAGCATCAGATGATAGATACTTATTAAAATTTTTATCATCCAGAAGGACCTTTTTCTCTCTGAGAAGATAATAAAATGAAGAATAATCATCTAAAAATATGTTGACAGATCCATTTCTTATAGGAAGCTTGTCCATAGATGCACATATGATTGCGATATCTAATTTTACACCTAAACTTTCAAGGAGGTTCTTTAATTCTTTTGCAGCTTTAATATTTCTCATAGCAACAATAAGAGTAGATTTTTTTATTGGGTTATCATCGCCAATTTTATTTAAAAGATGATAAAATAAGAATCTACCTGAATTAGTTTCGCTGGTCATAATACAAGAAACCTCATTGTTTCTAACAGGTTTACTATCTATAATTCTTTCATACATCCAATTATAGGTCTTAAAAACCTTTTGAAATTCGGCTGGCTTTAAGTTTTTTAGCTCCTTCCACTCCATAGCAAGATGGGTATCAAGCCAATATTCATGATTTTCCTTAATAGGAAGATCTTCTATTTTAATTGGACTATCTTGAAGATTATCCTCTATGATGATGCCATCTTCTATTTTAAGATGATAAGAGCAACTCTTGCAATGTAAGTCAGCATTAATAATATAAGAATCTTCTATATCTGCATTAGTAAAATTAAATGAAGACCCACAAGAAGGGCATGATAGATTTTTTAGAAAATCGACAGCAACACCAAGCTTCTGGTATAGTTGTCTATTTTTCAAGTATTCATCTGATTTATTATTTAAAAAATCAAGTTTTTTTTGAAGGTTTTTAATTTCGTTTTTAATTAATTCTTTTTTGTTATCTAATTCTGAAGCCATGAAATTATTAAACCTATGATCCAAAGGGTGAAGATTCCTCTTAAGGGAAATAAGTTTATTAATATCATCTACAGAAAACCCAAAATCTTTGCAATCCAGGATAAATTCAATATCTTTTTGGTCAGATTCGGTGAAAATATAATTTCCTCCTGACTTTGATGGCAAAATAAGACCTATCTTCATGTAATATCTTAAAGTATCTTTTGTGATATTATTAATCTTAGCAAATTCCCCGAACTTCATAAATAAACTCCTAACCATTATCTTTAAGGTCAAACTTTTTCCTTAAAACCAACTTAGCAAGACCAAACAATAGCAAAAAGAAAATCATGAGAGAAAAAATTATAATTATAGAAAGAATCTCCCTAGAAATTTCAAGATATATTAAAATTGGTATTATAATTCCGTAAAATATGACTCCCAAACCAATAGCTAGACTGCCTGCAAATTTATTGGCAAAAATCCAAGTATCCTCAGAATAGCAAGCCTCCCAAATATGAAAACCAACTGCCATATCAGGATGGGTGGTATGGAAAAATATGAAAAATATGCCTATATAAATTGAAAAAATTAAGAGCATCAAATCTCCAACTATAACTGGTCCCAAAACTTTTCTCCTTTCCTCTTTTTATAATTTTAACTCCGAGTGGTGTAGATGATAAAAACTAAGTCAAAAACTCTTTACTATTTAATATACTACTTTTTAGGCTCTATTCGATAAAGTATTTTTCATAATCAAGGCTAGTCCTTTCTTCCCAAGATTTAAAATTCACTAAGAGCTAGTTTTAGATAAAATTGTCAAACGGCTTTTATAAAATTGCAGGAAAATTTTCTATGGGTTGATTTAGTGCTTGATATTTTAGCATAAAATTTGTACTAGCGTTAAAAAAAGATATATTAATCTATAAGAGCCAAGAAAAGTGTTAGCTTGGAGAATTTTATCAGGGAGTTTTAGGGCAGATGCCCTAAGTAGAAAAGTTTCATGGGATTTTCCTTATTTTTTACGCTAGAGCTATTGTTATTTCTGTGCTTTAGCCTTATAGATTTTAAAACTACATACCAAAAAAACCTTGCGGCTTTTTCTATGTTTTTTCTGATGTTTATCTTTGCTGCAATGAGAGGGTCGGGGGATGCTGACTATTATAATTATTTGTGGTTTGCCAAGGATATTGGGACAAACTTTGATAAGGTAATGAACTTCTCCTATCCGGTTGAGTTTGCCTTTAGGCTGGCTTCTTACCTTATAAACCGTATGGGTATTTCCCGTCAATGGGTGATTGTCCTAATGAATTTTTTGTCAATCGCACCGGTGACTTATGTTGTTATCAAAAAATCGGTCAACCCATTTTTGTCGGCTATAATATTTTTGCCTATATTTTTGCAATTTGATATGCAAACTTCTAGGACGGCGACAGCTATCGGTCTGGGGCTCTTATCCATCTACCTAGCAAGTGAAAAAAAGAGGATAAGAAGTTTTATAAGCCTTATCTTAGCCCTTAGCTTTCATAAGTCGGCATTGATTTTGCTTCCCTTCCTAGTATATTTAGAAATCGACCTAAATAATGTTATGAAATGTCTACTTGTCTTGGCGAGCATGGTTGTATCGGTCTTTTCTAAACTTGTTTTTGGAATAGCGGCGAGTGTTTTATCTAAAGTTGGCTTGGGGAGACTTGCCCAAAAGATTGTATCCTACACCTTTGAAGGAAAATTTGCCTATGGAATGCAGCTTTATGATCCGAGGATAATTTTCTTTTTCCTCCTTTTCATTGTTTCTATTATGTACTTAGACAAAAAAACTTTAGGCAAAGATAGGATGGAGAAGGCGGCAGTCAAGGGTATGGTTTTTGGCCTTTGTGTCATGTTAATCTTTAGGTCATCAACTGCCATAGCCTTTAGGTTTTCGTCTTATTTTGCAGTTTTGGAGATGTTTTACCTACCAAGCATGATTAAAAAATTAAAATACCAAGACAGTCTGGCTGCCTTTTTGCTAATCTTGTCTATAGTGGTCTTCATCTTGCCCTATGCCATTTATATTAGCGTAGACGCACCGGCTTATGATTTTTTCTTTACAAATCCAATGGCTCTTGAGTCATTAAATTAAGATAGGAGTTTTTATGAGAAAAGTTACAACTTACCAACTAATTGATGGGATAAAGAGAAATCTTTACCTAATTATTGTCCCTACCATCATATTTTTCAGCCTTGTTATGGGTCTTGGAATGAAAAAATTGGGAGGAACCTACCAGGCATCTGCTGTTTTAATTGCAACAGCAGGAGAAGGAGAAGAAATATCCTATAACAAGCTAATACTAAACGAAAAGCTTGCCAATATTTATACTGAAATTATAAAGTCACCTGACCTATATAAAAGAGTTGAAAAAGATCTTAAAAAAGGCGGCTCAAGCATTTCTTATAAAGAAATAATGAATCACTCTGACTTTGATGTAAATCCTCAAGCAGGTCTTATTAGCCTAACCTACAATGATTCAAACAAGGATAGGGCAAATGATACTCTCAAACTCACATGTGAAAATTTTAGAAAAATGGCAAAAGACTACATGAATGCTGATAATTTAGCCTATTTGCACGATGTTTTTGTAGACAAGGCTCCTAAGAAAAAACTAATAATTTTTTCTGTTGCGGCAGGGATTGCTGGAGCTATTTTGGGTCTTGCCATAGTAATAATAAAGACCTTACTTTCTGATAATATAGCAGGTGAAGATGACTTGAGAGATCTTGATTTTGATGTATTAGGAACTAGCGACGAAATTTCTAAGATAAAATCAAAAATCGATCACAGACTTCAAAACGGTGTGGTTGGGATAACAAGCTTAGGAAAAGTAGAGTCCTATGACTTTGCCAAAGCTTTGGCAGAAAGCCTAGCACCTACTAATGGCGTTTTGTTTATTGACAGCAAAAATAAAGCAGACCTTGAAGGAAAGTACCTAAGCGAAGAAAATTCTTTTAAGGTTTTAAGAAAAGATACCATTGACTACTTGGCCCTACCAGAAAAGGCTTCAGAAAAAATCTTTGACACAAACGAGTTTTTTGGAGAAATTGCCAACAGGGAATCTTCTTATAATTACATCCTAATCGACCAAAAATCTCTAAAAACAGCTGATCCTTACCTAACAGCTAAGCTTTGCGATATGGAAATAATCTTGATTGATGGAAAAACTAAAAAAATATCCCTAGATAAGGCAATCTCAGACCTAAGAGATCTTGGAATAGATTATTGTGGGGTGGTTTACCATAAATAAGTTAGTAATTCTTTGCTTATTAATAATTCTAGCAGGCTGTGGCAAGGAAGAAAAATACACCAAACAAGATATCCCAACCAGACCCGGAACAGGGATGAAGCTTAAAGATGAAATTGGAATAGGGCTATCTTATAAATTAATAAAAGATGCCCAAATCTACACCGACCCCGACGAAAAAACAGCTTTCGATACTCTTGAAAAAGGTTCGGTAGTCCAAGCTAGCCAAGAAGAAGAAAACGGCTTCGCCTACGTAACCTACCAGGGCCAGAGCTTTTATATAAAAGTTGAGGACATAGAAGGAATTTAAAAACCAGCTCGAATTTGAGCTGGTTTTAATTTTATTATTCTTCTGGGTCTAGGGGTTCTTTTAGGTCTTCGTTTTCGAAGAAGTCTGTGTCGACTGGGGCGTTATCTTGGAAGGTGCCGAAAATTGAGACGTAGTCCTTGCCATTTATTGTGTAGGTTATTTCCGTTCTTAGGTATTCAAAGAAGTATTTTTCGAATTGGACGCTGTATCTTTTTGTGGCGTAAGTGTAGGTTTTTTCTCCTTCCTCGGTTAGTTCACCTTCGATATGGCGTGTTTTTGTTGGGTCCCTGTAGTCACTGGCGTGGGCGGTTATTTCTATGTGAGTCTTTTCTGGGTCGATCTTTTTACCGTCTTTGTAGAAAGTTAGGTAAATTTTATTATCTTCTAGAAGGTGGATACAAGGGATGTCGCCTTCTACCCTGCCGTCTACGTCGTCATTGATATTTTCGATTTTTGCTTGGTCAAATGTGTTAAATTCTTCTTTGGTGTAGGTCCTTATGATTGGTTTTCTCTCGTCATCTGAGATTTTTATTTCAACTTTGACCCCATCAACCTCTTGATTTCTCAAAAATTCTGGTGTTGGCAAGAATTCAAATCTAACAAAGACAAAGAAGGCAATCACCAATAAAACTAAACCGATTACTAATTTTTTAAACATGAACTCCTCCTTATTCTACTGAGATTTTCTCCTTGTGGAAATAATTTACTAGGGCGAAATAGGCTAGGGCAAAGGCTCCTA
>NZ_CAUPHG010000008.1:0-32125 GCF_963510915.1 uncultured Anaerococcus sp.
GGCTTCTTAAAATCCTTGCCGTTTCCTTATAAACATTTAATTTAGAATCTTCCATCTATACCTCCTTTATAATTCTTTGTTTATCCTTGCCATAAAAAAGTTAAAGGCAGTTGCTATATTTCTTACAGAGTCATTTTCTACAACTCCTGTAAAATCTCTTGGACCAGCGTCATCCAGAATTTTTTCTGCCTGGCTAATGGTTATTTTCTTTAATTCCTTGTACCATACATCTGTTTTTTTATCCATACTATCCTCATAACCAACGCTTGCTAACCAATCTCTGAAAGGCTTATCAAGTTCAAAGTATAAGGCTTCTGTATATTTAGAAGCGTAATCGCTTGATTCAATATTTCTAATTTTTTTAATATCGTTAACAAAAGACCTAAAAATTTTATCTACAACATCTTTTGTCTTATCAACAACTTGATTTATCCTGCCAACCCATCCTTCTTTATCTAGGTCATTTAATATCTCGCCCTCGATATATAAGCTATCTACGATTTCATTAACAGGAACCCAAGAAGTTGCATTGCCATCGTCTTCCATACTTATGGAATTTATTTTTACAAGGTCATTTCCAATATATTTATCAAGAGAATTCAACCAATCAATTATACCAGGTTTTCTCTTTGCTATATTAGAATTTCCTTCATTGGCGTCTTCTGTTTCTGTAATTAAACCAAATGATCTCCACAAGGACTTATTTAATTGATGTTTTCTTGGAGTAAACTTTTCCTTATTAGGTCCACTATTGTTGTATCTCCAAACTGTCATTGGCTCTAAAAAGTTATTTTCATGCAAGACTTCTGGAAGCTTTATAATTCCCATTTTAAAAGGCTTTTCAGGATTAAAATCACTTATATATATGGCTCTAGAATAAGCAGTATAGAGTTCGGCTATGTTGTCAATTTTATTATTATCCATGTACTTTTTGACAACTTCGCTAGGCCTATATTCCCAAACAGGTTTTTGAATATTTATATTATAGTTAGTGTTTGAATCATTGACTAAAACTAAATTTAAAATTAAAGTTTTATATAAATTAGCAGACGATAGGAAAACTCCGCCCAAGTCAAATAGCCATCCCTTTGATGCCTTGTACTTTTCTTTGCCAAAAATCACCTTATCAGACAAACCTGTGTATGATTGAAAGGTTATTAGCCACCTAGCTACTTCATCATAAGCTAGGATTTCTTTATTGTTTTTAAAGCTATCTTTTGGCGAAAAGAGTGCAATTTTATTTCCACTCTCTGACACAAGTCTATTTATATTTTTTCCTAAAATTTCACTTGGATTTGACTTGCTAATTTTAGATTCAGAAATTTCCTCTTTAGTCACCTGGTAAAAAGGATATTCATCATCAAAAAGATAAAACCTATCATGCCAACATTCCAGGTAGTCTATTACTATTTCAGGAAATTTCCCTTTCTTCCATAGATTTTCCCAGATTTCCATGAGGGCATCTTCGTAGTCTTCCTCATCCTCTTCATCAACATTTTCAACTTGTTGCATCTTGTCATTTACTTTTACCATTTCATAAGGCTTTCCGTCTGCATCATATCTTGAGAAAACCGTGTGAAGGATGGCAAGTAGAAAACGCATCACAGCGAAATCTTGGGTTGGCATATCTCCTGCAAAATCTATATAGGTTTCTGCATTTTGAAAAAATTCCCTCAAGCCAACGAGCTTCGTTGTTCCCTTATAGTCAGTTACGACTGATATCCAGGGTTTGTCAATTAGGTTAAATTCACTCATCTTTTTCCTCCTTTTTTACGATTAAGCCATACTTTTCATCATAAAGTAAAACCTTATCCCCTAGCCTAAATTCATTGTTTGAATCAAATATAATTGCCAAAGAATTTTTAAGCCAAGCTTGATTGTCCCAAGCTGATAAATTTTCCAGATAATACTTTTCCAAATCTTCTATCACCTTGTCAATTATATACCCATTATCTTTATCATAATAAACAGCATTTGGTAATTTTATGGTCCTTTTTGCTATTTCCATAGCTATGTCATTGTCAGATGGATCTAAGAGCCCTGGTTTATCAAAAAAACCATAACCACCTTGGCAGGCCTTTAGGGCAATTACTTCTATGGTGTCTGCGCTATCCCTAACTTGGGCATTGGCCTTAACGTCAGATGATTCTGCCATTTTATTTGAGTATTTAAGCCAATTAGATAAATTTTTCCCTTCGGCTACTTTTTTCAAAGGTTTATCTAGCCTATAAACATTAGCTTTGAATTCTTTGTCTTTTATTTGTTCATCACGTTTATCCCTATATTTTTCGTATGACTTTTGTATGTCCCCATCCAAATCCAAATCCTCACCCCCATAAACAAGTTGAACAAGGTGGGAAATGTCATTTGGCAAGTTTATTTTTTCTGGCAAATAATATTCAGTCCTAAATAAAATATAAGGAGAATATACAAAAGAACTACCCTTATCAAAATCGTATCCACCACAGTTTAAGACATAAACTTTTGGATTTTTGAGATTTTCAGGTCTTTTAGTTTCCTCATGCCTATGGAGCCTGCCCATTCTTTGAAGAATCAAATCCATTGGGGCAAGGTCTGTAATTAGGATATCAAAATCAATATCCAAGGATTGCTCGATGACCTGGGTACCTATGACGATTTTAAAATCAGGCCTTTTGCCATTTTTGCCAATTGTATCTATCAAGTTTTTTTCTTTTTTGTACCTGTCGGTTGCTATAAAAGACGAGTGCAAAAGCTCAACCCTGTCTTCGCCAAAAGATTCGATACATTGTCTGGCAAAGTCTTGGGCCTTTCTGACTGTGTTTACCATCACACCCACAACCCCACCTTGAGGCGTATTTTCTTTAATTAAACCAAGTAGGTCTTCGCTCTCATCTTTAGATTTTTTTATTATTTTGTAATCTCTGCCAGAGTCTTTATTAAAATCAGCAAATTGTTTTATAGTTGCCCCATCATTGTAGGTTAGAAGCGGGTAGGCTTCATTTGTTTCAAATCCTTCTGGTTTTGGGAGCCTTGAATAACCGAGACCCGCCCCAATCATATATTCTTCTAAAAGTGCGTTTCTTTTTGAAATAGGAAGGGTTGCTGAAAGGATTACAACAGGAACCTTGTAGGCTCCCAACCATCTCAAAGCCCTGTACAAAAATACAGACATATAGGCATCGTAGGCGTGGACTTCATCTATGACTACAACCTTATTAGACAAGCCCAAATGCCTTAGCATGAGGTGTTTTTGTTTGAGGGCAGCAAGAAGGATTTGATCTACAGTTCCAACTGTGAAATCATCAAGTATTGCTACCTTCCTGCCCGCAAACCATTCATTAACCCCGACTTCATCTCCGCCGTGGATATTCCTACTCTTTGGAAGTTTTGAAAATTCATCATTTAGTTGGGCTTTGCCGTGGATTAGCCTTAGAGATTTTTCCCCTTCTATATGGTCAAGCCACTCCCTCACACGAGTGAAAATCCCATTTGAAGTAGCCTGGGTAGGTAGGCCAAAAAACATGCCAGTACGGTTAGTTTTTTGAGCTAAATCTTCAACAGCAATTAGAGCAGTTTCAGTCTTGCCCATGCCCATTGGTGCTTCTATAACAAATATGCCAGGTTCATCAGTATTAGAAATAGCTTCCGAAATCTTTTCCTGAGCATCTTTTGGTTTTTCTATAAAAGGAAATCTTCCATGATAAATTTCATCAAAATAAGGATGAGGAGTCCAAACATCAGCTCTTTGATCAAGCCACTTTGTAAAGCCAACTTCCACCCTATCAGAATCCGCCTCATATTGATCTAAAGGAATCAATGGGAAGTAATTTTCATTGCTAGATATCCAATCCGCCATAACCAAAAGCCCAGACAAAATGACTTGGCCAGGCTGGGAAATCAAAGGCAAGTCTTTAGGGTCAGAAAAACCGCACTCTAAAAGCGCCTTATCAAAAATATTCTTTTGTAAGTCTTGCCAAAAAACAGCCATTTCAGAGCTTATCTTATCCTCTTGATAAAGGCTAGAAGTAAAGGAATTACAAACTTTAGACTCATTTTCAGAAATAGGCCTACCATGGTGGGCACCAATTATATTAGCTAGGCAAAAATTCACTCCAAATTTACTTAATAAATATTGACCGCTAATATTATGGCGAATATTTTCCCTCTTGGCCAGGGCATATTTGTCAAGGTCCTTAAAGCCTGCGTTTGTTAGCTTTTCAATGATTAAATTATCAAGCTCAATATCTCCATTAAAGGATTTTTTAACCTGAAAAATTGATGTAGCCTTGCCAATATCATGAGCCCAACCCAAAAACCTGCACAAATTTAAAAGAAGCTCATCCTTATCCTCCGCATCAGATACCACAGAATTCATCAACAAGTCCTTAACCCCTTGAGATAGCCAACGGTCATACAAGAGTCCACAAATTTTGCTTGTGTCATCCAAATGTACCATCAAAGGCAACCACATAGGCTGGTTAGACACCCTATTTTTCTTAGCCCACAAAAATTTCTCCATAAAATACTCCTTCTTAATACAATTATATAAAAATAAAGAATGTTGTGCAAACGTTTTTGTGATTCTTGAAAAATTTTGTCCCCGAATAGTAAATAACCCCGCTTGGGCGGGTAATACATATATGTTCACAATTTAGGTTATGAATTTCAAGGATCATCCCCGCTTGTGCGGGTAGAACGAACTTACAAGGGATGCTGCAAAGCTAGTAACAGGATCAGCCCCGCTTGTGCGGGTAGAACCCTTCTTATCTTGATAATATACCGAACATAAAGGGATCATCCCCGCTTGTGCGGGTAGAACCACTGTAAAGAAATCCCATCTTAAAGTTTCTAAGGATCATCCCCGCTTGTGCGGGTAGAACGAAGTAGATATATATTCCATATCAGAAAATCAAGGATCATCCCCGCTTGTGCGGGTAGAACAGTAAAAATCCCCTATTTCATCATGTTTTAAAATTAAAAAAGTTAATTTTCATTCACTTTTATTTTTTCTGTTTTTTTATCTCAATTTAAGCTCATGCCTAGTTCTTATTTACATTATATATTAAACTAGGATTTTTATAAAATGATTTTCTTCTTATATGTATCTTCTATTTCTTACAAATATTGTAATTGTATCCTCTTTTTTCACTTGCTATAATTTATTTGTAATTAAGTTAACTTAAAAAATCTTACAAAGGAGAATATTATGAAAAAAAGTTTTAATGTTTTTGTTAAGGCGGCTCTTGTTTTTGGGCTTGCATTAGGAATGAGTGCTTGTGGCAAGGCTAAAGCTGATGTTGAGGTTGGGTCTGATTCTTTAATTAGTTTCGAGGAAACTGAGAAGGATTTTGTTGATTCTGCTAACAAACTTGATTGGCCTGAGGGATATGAGGTACCTAGTAATCTAGATGATGATAAGGATGCGTCTTTTGAGGCTGGCTATGGCAATACTAGGGCGTCCCAATATTGGGAGGCTGCTTGGCAGGAGGAATGGTTAAATAATTATAAGACCAATCCAGACAAGGCTGAGAAGGCTATAAAGGAACTTGAAAAAGCTCCTGGTATGGCTTATATGGGCCCTGATAAGTGCGATGATGCCACTAGAAAAGCTTTCAAAGAAGGTCTAGAAAAGGCCAAGGCTGGAGATCCTTCTGGTTTTGAAGAAAATCTAAAATTAAATGACCCAAGATAAAAGCAAAAAAAGACGAGGATTTTTCCCCGTCTTTTCCTTTGCACTAATATGGTCTTTCTATAATCCTTTTAAATAATTTATTAGCCAAATCTTCATTGGTATGTGGTTTTTTTCTCTTATTTTTTAGATTACGAAAGCTCCCTTCTTGTCTATTTCTAATGCTTTTAGGTCATAAGTCTTTGATAGTTTTCCTAATTTTTCCCTTATTTCTTTTTCTGAAATATCATCGTCTGCTTTTAAGACTAGCATTATTGTAGACCCTGCCCCGCTTAGATAAGAGCCTAGGGCATGAGATTTTCTTATTATTTCCTCAATTTTTTTTATTTCTGGTATTAGACCAAACCTATATGGTTGGTGGATTTTATCTTGGAGGGCGATTTTCAAATTATCAACACTTCCCGATTCCAATGCCAAAACCAAGATGGCAACCCTTCCTATATTGAAAACTGCATCAGCCTTTGGGTAAGCTTCTGGAAGGACTTCTCTAGCTTTTTTGGTTGAGAGTTTAAAGTCTGGTATTAGGACCAAGAACTTAAACTTGTCTGAAATTGCAATTTTTTCTAGATAAACTTGATCATCTTCTAATATAGACACTCCTGCCCCACCAAAGATGGCTGGAGCTACATTGTCAGGATGGCCTTCAAGGGATGTTGCGATTTTTAGGATTTCTTTTTTATCAAAATCTCTTCCCATTATATCAAAGGCCGCCAAGATTCCCATAACTATGCAGGCTGCAGATGATCCAAGGCCCCTTGATACTGGAATATCAGTATCTAGGTCAAAGTTTATAGGTTGGACTTCTTTCTTATAAAAGTCTAAGGCATATTTGTAGGCTTGGTAGATGAGGTTTTCTTTTAAATTTTCCTCAAATTTTGCTTTGTCATTCGTCAATCTAAATTCACAAGTATTATAAAGACTTACTGCAAGTCCCAAGGCATCAAAGCCTGGTCCCAGGTTGGCTGATGTAGCTGGTACTGATATTCTTCTTCCACGACCAGCAAATTTAAGAACTTCTCCTACAATTTGGTCTTTTTTGATTTTTGTCTTATGGGTGATTTTTTTACCCTTTAATTTCCTAATCTCACTTGGGATTTTCACCTGAGTTTTCTCATAAAGGGTCTTTATATTTTCAAATTCGTCGTCTTTAGGATTTTCCCCAAGGGATTTTAGAACTGAGGATGCAAATTTGTAGGGACTTGCTGTTGATAAAATCATGGTTTTTTCAAGGCCTAATTTATCTACTACAACCTTTGCCACACTTGTATGGGGATCTATCAAATATTTCTCATTTTCATAGACTTTTTTGATAGCTTTTTCAGTTTCTTCCTTATTTGCAAAACCAGATGAAAATTCAGAAAAATCTCCATCAAATTCAAAAATTCCCTTTTCTTTCAAATCTTTCATTTTTTCTCTAACAACTTTGTCCGAAGACTTGTGGTAAATCAACCTTTCAAGGTTTGATGAAACCAAAATATCCATAGATGGCGAAATTGTTTTAACCAATTCCCTGTTGGCATCATAGGTGCCTGTTGTAAAGAAATCTGTCAAAACATTGTTATCATTTGAGGCTATTATTAATTTTCCAACAGGAAGACCCATTTGTTTGGCATAAAACCCAGCTAGGATGTCACCAAAATTGCCTGTTGGAACACAAAATGAAAGCTCATCCCCCAATGAAATTTTTTTATTATTTACAAGGTCTGCATAGGAGTAGAAATAATAAACAATTTGTGGAAGAAGCCTACCGATATTTATGGAATTTGCTGATGAAAGGTAGGTATTTTTCTTTTTTAGCTCTGCTTTTATTTTTTCATCATTAAAAATTTGTTTGACTGCCCTTTGAGCATCATCAAAATTCCCGTCTATGGCTATAACTTTTGAATTTAAAGATGCTGTAGAATCCATCTGGAGTTTTTGGATATCGCTTACGCCTTCTGTTGGGTATAAGACAAGGATGTCAATATCTTCTGTATTATAAAAACCTTCCAAAGCAGCCTTGCCAGTGTCCCCGGAGGTTGCAGTTAAAATCAAGGTCTTATCTTTTATGCCTAGGGATTTTTTTGCATAGGATAAAAGATTTGGCAAAAGACATAGGGCAAAGTCCTTAAAGGCAGAAGTTCTACCGTGGTAGAGCTCTAAGTAATAGTCTTTTTGGTAGGAAACTTTTACAATTTCGTCTTCAAAGCTCGAATAAGACTTTTCTATCAATTTCAAAAGGTCGTCTTTGTCAAAATCTGTAAGATAAAGAGAAAGGATTTTCTGAGCCATAGCAGTATAAGAAAGATTCAAATTTCCCCCAATATCAAATTTCGGAAAATATTCTGGCACAAAAAGTCCCCCATCATCGGAAATTCCCTTAACAATGGCTTCTCTTCCTGATATTCTTAAATCGGCATCTCTTGTCGATAAAAATTTCATATCTCCTCCTCCATTTCTGCTAGGAAAATCTCTCCCAGGTCAACAAGTATAGGCTTTAAGGAACTTAAACTAACTTTTTTTGTCAAAATGAAGTGGTCCTTATCACATACTTTTTCAAATTTTATCAAATCTTTTAAAGCTGGACTTACTTTCTCACACCTAATGTAAAATTTCTTTTCAAGAATATTTTCGACTTCATAATGATTTTCTCCGTCATAGAAAGCAGGAATTTCTCGCCTAGCTGTAACCCTCAAAAGGTCACGGACAACAGCTTCTGCTGTTTCAAGCCTACCTGCTCCTGGTCCTTTTAATTCATAAGAAACAAAATTTTCTCCCCAAACCTTAACGGCATTGGTTTCGTTAAAGGTTTTGGCAAAAAACTCGTCATTTACAAAGCTTGGGATTACAGAAATATTTATCTTTCCATCTTTTAATTCAGATTTTGCAAGCATCCTAATTGAATAGCCCATATCCTTTGCAAAATCAAAGTCAGTTTTTTTGATATTTTCAATTCCAAAAGTAGGTATTTCTTCTTCATTAATCTTTGCATTGTAGATTAGAGAAGAAAGAATCCTAATCTTTCTCATAGAGTCAAAACCACCCACATCTGCTGTAGGGTCTAACTCCGCAAAACCCAAGTCTTGGGCCTTTTTCAAGACATCTTCATAAGACGCACCCTCCCTTTCCATCTTCGATAGGATATAATTAGAAGTTCCATTCAATATTCCAAAAATCTTGTCCATATCATTAAAAAGGGCCTCTTCCATTAGGGGATGAATTAGGGGTATGGCACCCCCAACCGCAGCTTCGTAGGAAAAGTAGACCTCATTTGCCCTTGCAAGGTCATTTAATTCTTCAAAATATTTTGAAACCACAGCCTTATTTGCTGTTATAATATTTTTCCCAGCCTTAATTAAGGCGACCATTCTCTGGTAGCTTTCTTCTAGACTTGTTGTCACATCAATAACTGTATCAACATCCGCAGATAAAATCTCATCAAAATCGTCTGTGAAAACCAAGTCTTTTTCAAAGGGATTTCTTTTCTTTTTTATATTTTTGATTAAAACTTTTTCAATTTCTATATCTAGCTTTTGCTTTTTTAAGCGCTCTTTCTTTTTATATAAAATTTCTTCAACACCTGTTCCTACAGTGCCAAAACCCATTATAGCAATTTTCAAATCAAACCTCCAAAGCCTTTGTAAATTTAGTCCTCTTTATAAAATTCTCTATAAATAGAGTGAATTGCCTTTTCAAAATCCTGGGTCTCTACACCAATAATAATATTAATCTCACTAGAACCCTGGCTAATCATCTTGATATTAACCCCTTCTTTGGCAAGAGCTGTAAAAACTCTAGATGAAACGCCCTTTTCATTGATCATGCCACGACCAACAACAGCTATCAGAGAAATATCCCTCTCCCAAGAAATGCTATCCACATTTAGGTAGATTTTTAATTCTTCAAGTACCTTATTAAGTTTAGGAGTGATAAAGGAGTCTGCAACAAGGACAGAAACCGAATCAATGCTAGAAGGCATATGCTCGATTGAAATATCATTTGATTCAAAAACTGTGGTGAGTTTTCTAAAAAAGTCCTTCTCGCTGTTCATATTTACCTTTTCAAGGGTAATAGAAGTAAAATCTTTTTTGCCGGTAATCCCTGTTAAAATATTTTTATTTTTTATATCACAAGTTGATAAAATTAGGGTGCCTGGCAAGTCAGGGGCGTTGGTATTCTTGATATTAATCGGAATATTTTTATCCCTAAGAGGGAAAATCGCCTCTTCATGAAGGACATTGGCTCCCATATAGGAAAGCTCCCTAAGTTCTTTGTAGGTAATTGTGCTAATTGGACAAGGATTTTTGACAATCCTAGGATCTGTAACCAAAAATCCTGATACGTCAGTAAAATTTTCATACATCTGGCAATCAAGAGCTGCTGCAATTACAGAGCCTGTCACATCAGATCCACCACGAGAAAAAGTCACAACATTGCCATCTTCTTCGCCATAAAAACCAGGAATAACAGCCCTATCGTGGTTTGAAAGAATCTTTTTTATATTTTCTTGAGATTTTTCAAGGTCTAAAACTCCATTAGTAAAAGTTATTAAATCCTTGGCATCAACAAAATCGTAGCCAATATAAGAAGCAAGGACTTGGGCGCTGATAAATTCTCCACGGCTAATGACAAAATCATAAGTCGCCCCAGAAGTAATTTCTTCTTTCACCTCTGCAAGAATTGTGTCAATATCAATCTCTAAACCAAGGTCATTAACAATATTTTTGTAAACATCTTCTATAATTCTATAAACTTCATTAAAATTTAATTCGTGATCACTTAGCTGGTGGCACATGGCAAGCAAATCAGTCACCTTGTGATTGTTATTAAGACCCTTACCAGGTGCAGAAACTACTATATATTTACGATCATAATCCTCTAATATTATGTCCTTAACTTTTTTTAGCTGGCCAGCATCAGCTAGTGAACTTCCTCCGAATTTAGCAACCTTCATCTCTCTCCCCTTATGTATAAATAAATTTATTATATAATAATCACTCGATTTTATATCTCTAGTATATTAAAGCGATTTAAAAAACTATACATTTTTTATCCTAGTTGTCAATTATTAGATAACTATGGTAAAGAGTTGAAAACGTAACTCTCTTATTTATAGAAAAACAACTTTTAACCTATAAGAAATCTCCCATCTTAATCTAGGAAGTATTTACTACTGATAATTATGGTATAATAAAACCAATAAATATAAGATGAACTTATTACCCATGTTTTACTGGCCATAATCAAAGAAAGGATACTCTATGAATATTTATATAACAAATGAATGGAAAGGTTACGGAAAACAAAATTATTATTGGAACGAATAACGCTTAGAAGGAAATGAAGTTAAAAAATATAAATGCAACCGCCGCAAATTTTTTGACGGAGATGAAAACAACTGGGAAGAAAGTGAAGAGCTTGTAGATTCATGGGAGCTTGATGATCCTAACATGCCTGATTGGTTACACCAGTACCTATAATAAACCTGCAAGAATTAGACATCTTAAATCTATACAAAAGAATAAAATATCTAGTTGATTTTTTTCTGCCTTCTATATATTTTATAAGAGCAAAATCTAAACTATTCCTTGCACCAAAAATATAAAAACCATAAGCCCTCTAGAATGCCTACTTAATAGGCATCCCTGGGGACTTTTTTATTGAATTTTTTGGATATCCTTATGGATTAAAATTTTATTGTCAGCCTTTTTTTACAAAAATCTCTTTATCAAGCTAAATTTTTTTATTAGATTATTTTCAATTTTTGCAAAATTCTATCCTATTTTCTCTTTTTTTGCTTCGCTTTAGCTAATTAAACTTTTCCCTGAATTTATATTATCATTAACCTAGTCTCGAGATTAACTTTATAGAAATGAGGATTGAATTATGATTAATATAAACAAGTCAGCAAGGATTATGGCAGATTATATGCCACTTATATATAAAACTGTGGGAAGGTTTGACGCCTTTGAAAGGGAAGAAGCTATAGATGAGGCGAAGATGGTTTTAATTGAGGCTATCCTTGCCTACGATGAAAACCAGGGTAGTTTTGGAAATTACCTCAAGCACAGGCTTAATTACTATTTTTGGGACAAGTCTAAAAAACCTAGGTCCAAATCTCTTGATGATGATAGTGGAAATGGAGCAAGTCTAAAGGAAAATCTCACAAGTAGCGAGGATATTGAGGATGATTTTTTCACCAAAGAAACCTACAGGGATCTTTATGAAAAGATAAAAACCCTTGATAAAAAAGACATAGTTCTTATCAAATTAAAATATTGGGAAAAGTTGTCTGATAAAAAAATCGGAGAAATAATCGGCATATCAGCCAAAACCGTAAGAAATAGGCATTCAATGGCAATAAAAAGCCTTAGAAAAATGTTCTAATTTTTCCTTAGCCTATATAGCTTTTATTTCTCTCTTAGACATAAGCCCTAACTTCTTCCTCCCCATTGGGAGGGTGATTTAGGGCTACACAATTTTTAAGAAATTAAATTATTGGCTGGTCTAAAATGTTAGTACTTAGTTTTGACCACAAAAAAACACCTAGTTAAGATGTTCTTTGGTGAGTTTTCCACTCCATATATATAAATACAGCGTCCATTATTATCATTAGGACTCCTATGCCGAACAATAGGGGGTTAAATTTTTTCACTAGACCACCCACGTTTCTTTCTAGAGATTGGTATATAAATAAGCTAGCTAGGGTTATTTGTAAGATATAAAATATTACTCTTTTTTTAAAGGATTTTTGCTTTTGTCTTTCTTGGTCGTTCATAAAAGATTCCTTTCACTTCTTTTCTTTATTATATCACATTTTTAGTGTCAAAAAAAGATGGGCCCCTGCCCACCTTTGTTTTTCTATCTTAAAGATACCTTTCCACTAGCTGTTTTAGCCTTTATGGTTAAGTCTGCCTCGTCTGTTGAGGTTTATAGGTCGTATCCTTCATCAGTCTTTATTTTATTTTGGTATTTCTCTGTGACATTTACTGCAGCACTATCAACAAAGGCTTTGATTTCGCCATCATAGTCACTTGTATCTACCACAACCATGCCACTTACAGTTTCTAGGTCAATTTCTTTTGTGTCTTTTATATTGTAAATCCTAATAGATCCAGACCTTGAATCTGCGTTGATTTTCTCACTTTCTAGTCCATCTACCCTGATATTTCCAGAAATATTATCTACTTCCACCATATCACCTTTGATGCCGGCTAGGTAGATTGCACCTGAGACATTGTCTATATTTAGAGATCCTTCTATATTTTTGATGTCGATTTTGCCATTTACATTATTTATATCTATGGCTGCCTTACTATTAATAATCATAATCTTGCCATTAACAGAGTCAATGTTTAGATTTCCAAAGTCAACATCTGAAATTTCTACCCTAGCATTTACTGTATTGATATTTAGCTTATCGTAGAAATCATTACCAACTTGAACCCTTAGTTTCACGCTTGCGCCCAGGTCTTTATAAGCATCATTTTCTTCTATATCTAGGATTCCGTCCCTAATTTCAACGTCTATATAGTCTTCAAGATTGCCTTTTTTAGCAAAGATGTCAGCTGAAATTACAATTCCCTTATCTGTCGCCTTTTCTACAAAAATTTCACCATTGATTAGGTCAATATTTATCTCGTCTATTTCATCATCCACCCTAATATCCTTGTGGGTATTTATTTCGCCCTTTAGGTTAAAATTATTGATGTCAAAGGCTTGGTCAAGGTCAATTGCAGATATGGCCTCTGTTGCCTTTTTAATTATAGAATCAACTGTAGATGTGATTTTACCTGCAAAATCATTTTCCACTGATTTTTTATCCCCAATCGCTGCTAAAAGGTCACTTGCTTCTTCTACTGTAATCTTGCCTTCCTTTAGCATATTTAAGATTAGTTGTTTTTCTTCACTCATTTTTTATCTCCTCTAGTAATTGCTTGGCTTTTTCTGTGGTAATTTCGCCATTATCTAGCATATTTAATATATCTAGCCTGTGGGATTTTTTATCAACCTTGCCACCAAGTTTGCTTACGATTTTATCAATCCTATTCCTAACTGTAGGATAGGAAATGCCAATCTCTTCGCCTACATCCTTGATTGAACCTCTTTTTTGAAGGAATAATTCAATAAAATCCTTATCTTCCTTATCTAGCCTCGAAAAAGCATCAATTTCAAACTCGCCATGGACTTCTGTATAACAAGAATTGCATCTATATGAAGTGATAACCATTTGATCACCACAATTTGGACATTTGTTTATCATAAGAACCTCCCTTTTTCTAAATTATACTAGGGTTTTGATTTTTGTAAAGTAAACATTCGATATTTTAAGTTTTTATTTTAAATTATTTAATATATGAATTTTATTATTAAGATAAGCAAATAAAAAGACCAGCTCAGCTGATCTTATAAATAGTCCCTCTCCCAATAGGATCTAAGAGTCCTTGATAACCATATAATTGTATTTATCATAAAAACAAAGCCAAATACCATCTGAAAAATATAGGCTCCTACATACAAGTCTTTACTTGTGGTGTATTTTTGAACTAAGCCTGCACTTAGCAAAATCAAGAAAAAACATACTAACCACTTGCAACTTGTTCTTAG
This sequence comes from uncultured Anaerococcus sp., assembly GCF_963510915.1. Taxonomy (GTDB): domain Bacteria; phylum Bacillota; class Clostridia; order Tissierellales; family Peptoniphilaceae; genus Anaerococcus. The sequence continues at coordinate 14,258 of NZ_CAUPHG010000008.1, forward strand.
GTTTTCCTTAAAGTCCAAGTAGACCCATCTCTTGCCCTTGTATTTCTTGTTGAAATTTTCTCGTCTGAGCTTATATTCTTCACGAATACTAGGATCTGCATTTTTTATATAGCTAGCGTAATAGTGGTCCATATCACTAAGCTTAGATGTATATTTTTTTAGCTTTTCTGCTTCTTCTGCCTTAAAGTTTTTGATTAAAATAGCCTTGGTCACGCTAGCCTTAGAATCATAGGATATCCTCTTATCCCTTAACTCCTCAAGGTCACTTATAGACTTTGCCTCATCGATTAACATGAGAGTTTTAGCTTCATATAGTTTTTTGCTCTTTAGATAGATAAGGATTATAGCTAGACTCATAGCAATTACTGCAAATTGTGAGATTACCATAGCTTGGTTCCCATATACATCCAAGCTAATTAAAAAATAATTTACAAATAGTGGTGGGATAAGAAATAAAAAAATAAACCCCAACATTTTAAATATTGATCTCATTTTTCATAGTCCTTTCATAAAGCTCAATAAGCCTTGCTCCAGTTTTTTCGATTGACTTCTCTTTTGCCTTTTTGTAGGCTACTTCTGAAAGATTTGCTAAATGACCTTCCAAAATCCCTTTGATTTTTCTTTCAAAATCGTCAAGGTTTCTTCCCTTATAGATATTTTCCCCATCGACAAAACCATCTTCAAAAATTTCTATATCACGAATTAATATTTGTGCCTTAGTAGCCAAGGCCTCTAATAAAACTATGCCTTCTGTTTCTTCGTGGGTTAAAAAGGCGTAGAGGTTACTTCCTGCATAGGCTTCCCTCAAATCCTCACTATCTACATAGCCAGGTGCGTGAAAATTATCCGGTCTATCTTCCATTTCCTTTTTTATTTCAGGACTCATAAGCGCCCTGTCAAGTTTACCAAACCAGACAAATTCATACTCTGGCATCCTTGCGGCGAGCCTTATAAAATCGTCAATACCCTTTCTCTTTATGGGTAGGCCAACAGAAATTATTGACTTTTTTTCTGGATTCAACCCATATTTTTTATAAAAATTCTCCCTGTCTTTTGGTCCTTTTTTCCAAAAATCAAGGTCGATTCCGTTTGAAACAACTTCTATGGGACGGTTTAGCCCATAAGTTGCTAAAATATTTTTGGAATATTCTGTAGGGGTCAAAACCAAATCACCCTTCCTATAGGCATAAACCAGCCATTTTTTGAATAAAGGAGCAATTTGGTTGGAAAATATAAAGGAATTTTTAAAATCTTCCATAGTTGAATGCCCGTGGTAGACGACTTTTTTGCCCATTTTCCTAGCCTTACTTGCAAAATGAACTGCACCCGGCAGGATAGTGTTAATATGAACCAAGTCAAAATCGTCTTTTTCATCCAAGGTAAAATCACAACCTACGAGTTTTAAAGCCTCGATTTGATGGTCAATAGCTTTACCAACTCCAGATTTCTTCACAGTATCATAATCTTTTGAATATATTAGTACTTTCACGCTTATATTCCTTAATAGCCTTTTCATAAGTATCTAGGCAACTACTCCCAAATTTATCCACAGAAAAATTTTCCATAGCGTATTCTCTGGTGTTGATTTCTAATAACTCCCTATATTCCGCATCAGAAAATACCCTTTGAACAAATTTCTCAAACTCTTCATAATACCTGTACTTAAAGCCGTTAAAACCATTTTTTATTACCCCATCAAGGACAGAGTCATCCCTGCAAAGGGCAATAGTTCCGTTGGCAAGAGCTTCATAGTAAGTAAGCCCTTGGGTTTCTGATGTGGACGCTGTTACAAAAATATCCGCCGCCTGGTAGTAGCGATTTACTGAATTTGCTTCGACCATGCCAGTAAATATAACTTCCTTATTGATTTTACTAGCATCTTCCTTCAAAGTATCAAGATATGGCCCACCACCTACTATGTAAAGTTTTATATCAGGGTCTTTTAGCCTATCGTAGTAGGCCATAATTTCCTGGATATTTTTTTCAGCCCCAAGCCTACCAAGGTAAAGTAAAACCTTGGCGTCTTCACCTATCCCAAGTGACTTCCTTAATAGGGTCTTGTCAGCTAGGTCTGGTATATGGATGCCTGTTGGGATTATATCAATCATGTAAGGGTCTATACCATAATCAAATAAAAGCCTTTGGGTCTTAGCTGTTGGAACGATTATCCTATCACAAAAACCTGCCAGGGTCTTACTTGCCACAGACACTATCTTCTTACCCGCTTGTTTTGAAGGGATGAAATAATGAGTGTAGTCTTCATAGACTGTATGGTAGGTATGGACAAGTGGTATTTTTAAATCACTTGCAATCCTTCTTGCCATCATAAAGGTCGAAAACTCACACTGGGAATGGATAACATCTGGTGCCCAAGCCTTAATTTCCTTTAAATGACTCTTGGATAAGAGGTTTGAAATCCTAGCTTGGGGATAAATCTTTTCCGCAGAAAGAGATCCAACATAATAAACCTTGCCATCCTTGTATGATTTTATTGTATTTGAAAGGGTAAGGACCCTAACTTCGTGGCCCTCACTCTCTAAGTATTCTATTAAATTCATGACCGAACGTACTACCCCATTTACCACAGGCCAGTACCAGTCACTGGTAATTAAAATCTTCATATATCCTCTCTTTAGATATACAATACCATTTTTGATAAGATTTTCACAATAAATTACCTTAAATAGTCCCCTACTTAGCTAAGACTTAGGCAAATAAAAAGAACTAACTACTAAGCTTTCTTTGTTAGTTCTTCTCTACCACCACTATGTAGGGTGGGTTATGTGGCCTAGTTGGGTAGGCTATTTTTATAATTTCATATTTTTTCTGATCCAAAGTCTCTAGGTATTTTTCTAGCTCTTCACTTTCTTTTTTGCCAGCTGGATGACCTTGATAAATGGTTAGGATAACCATCCCGTTTTTATTTAAGAGCTTTAAAGTTTTCTCTAGACTTTCTATAGTACTTTCATACTTACTTGTAATTTCCTTATCTCCACCTGGTAGGTAGCCTAGGTTATAGATAGCAAAATCTAGATTTTCTTTTATATATTTGTCTATATCAGCATGGCTAGCCAAGAAAAATTTAAACCTTGGATCATCTCCCACTAGGCCCTTGGCTTGATTTTCGGCTTCTTTTTGGATATCAAAGCCATACAGCCTTTCTACATTTGTATTTTCTAATATATACTTGCTATCCTTGCCCTTGCCTACTGTAAGGTCAGCTGCGACTCTAATGTCTTTTTTTGTATCTATCACAAGCTTTACTAGGTCTGTTAGTCTTCTTGCCATTAGTAGGACCTCAAATTTTTTAAATCCTTGCCATTGATATCTTTAAAAAAATCAGCATGGCTTGGGTCTTCTTTTCTAATAGGCATCCCCATCCTGTGCATTTCATTTAGTTTGAAAATCATAAGGTTGACATTTACATCGTGCATACTTGCCAATTCATTGTAGGTATAGCCCTCTATTATATCTTCCATGAGCCTTTTCTCATCCAAAAGCAAATGAGCTGCAAATATATTAGCCTCTATCTCCATTTCACTTTTGATATCAAAAAGTTCGTACTCGACTAGGGCTTTCTTAGCATTTTCCTGGTGGTAAAGGTCATGGCCTAGCTCGTGGGCAAAGACCATGTTCCTTATCCTATAATCAACGTGGGGGTTATAAAAGACAAAACGACTTTCAAATATTATCTTATACATCCCCAATAGCTTTGTATCTTCTTTGAAGGCAATAAGATGAACCCCGCGTTCTTCGAGAATTTCTCTCGGGTCTCGACTCCCGTATTTTTTAATTAAGTCAAGCACGTCCTCATAGATTTGATCATATGAGTGAGCCATTATTTGTTATTCCTAAATTTTTTACTATCTTGTCTGGCTATATAGTAGGCTTCGGAAATAGCATCTAAGATTGCCCTCTTGTCTTCTTCTGGGATTTCTCCCCCTGCCATAAGACCTATAACTCCATCAACTAATTCTTCTGCTTCCTTGCCTGCTTTAATACCGTACCTCTCGCGAGTAGTAAGGATAAAGTCCTCTTCGTCTGTGACTAGGTAATCATGGCTGGTAGATAAGGCATCTGCTAAAAGGTCATAAGTTCTCCTATATCTTGGTTTGGATAGACCCAACTCATAGCGGGATATGGTTTTTAGGGAAACATTTACCATCTCAGCTAACTCGCCTTGGGTTAATTTTTTTTCTTCTCTTAGACTTTTTAATTTGCTTGCGAAACTCATAATTCTCCTCATTTTCTTTAAATTTTTTATTTTTCTCGATTTCGGTCTTGACAAAGGACTTTTAGTGTCCTATAATTATCTTACAGTCACTTATTGTCTTAATTATACATTAAGAGTCCAGAATAATCAAGGTATTTTTCAAAATATAAAGTACAAGGAGGGAAAAATGAAAAGAATCATCCTACATTCTGATATGAACGCCTGCTATGCGTCTATAGAAGCCAAGCTAAATCCCGCTCTTAGGGGCAAGGCTATGGCTGTGGCAGGCAATCCAAAAAATAGAAATGGCATCATCCTAGCTAAAAGCCAAGAGGCCAAGGAAATGGGAGTTGCGACAGGTATGCCAATCTGGGAGGCTTTGACCCATTGCAGGGACCTAATCCTAGTTCCACCCCAATATGACCAGTACCTCAAACATTCAAAAATGGCAAAGAAAATCTACTACGACTACACCAACCAAGTCGAATCCTTTGGTCTTGATGAGTGTTTCCTAGATGTGTCTGGTTCTACCAAGCTTTTTGGGTCGGGAATGGACATTGCCCAGGAAATTTCTAAGCGCATGAAGGAAGAAGTAGGCCTTACAGTGTCTATTGGGATTTCCTTTTGCAAGATCTTTGCCAAGCTCGGTTCTGATATGAAAAAACCTGATGCCATCACTGTCATTGACGAAAATAATTGGAGAGATAAGGTTTGGCCACAGGAAGTAGGGGCTATGGTAGGGATTGGCAGGGCTACTAAGGCTAAGCTTAACCGCATAGGTATCTACACCTTGGGAGATCTCGCCCAAGCTCCAGTAAGTCTTATCCAAAATCTCCTTGGAATCAACGGTGTCTACCTTTGGACCTATGCCAATGGCGAGGATACCCGTCCAGTTGTGGACCTTAACCACAAGGATATCATCAAGACCATAGGCAATTCCTCTACTTGCAGAAAAGACCTTGTAAACAATGGCGAAGTCAAAAATGTCCTCCAAGAGCTGAGCTTTTCTGTATCTAGAAGGCTTAGGGAGGCAAAACTTGAAGCCAATGGGATCGAAGTCTTTATAAGAGATTCTGAACTTTTTTCTAGGCACTTGGCAACCGACCTTAAAATCGCCAGCCAATCTTCCATAACCCTAGCAGATGCCGGCTTCAAACTTTTTTGCCAAAAATACGACTGGGATTTGCCTGTAAGAGCTGTTGGAATCAGAGCAACTAAGCTAAGGCCCCTAGGCTTTGGCAGCCAACTTGATCTCTTCACCGAATGTGACAAGTATTTCAAAGAAGAATCCTGTGATAAGGCCATCTACGAGATTAGAAAAAAATACGGCAAGGACTCCATATCCTTTGCCGCCCTCAAAAGGGACATAAAACTACCCAAGGAACTTAACGAAATCATTACCCTACCCAATAGGCACTACAATTCCTGATAAATTTTAGCAAGTTTGGGGTATAAATATAAGTAATAATGATATAAAATACTTAGAATTTGGGAGAAGATAATGACAGAAAAAATATTAAAGCTAATAACAGATTTTTTAAAAAATAACAAGATCGAAGGTCTAGACGTTGACAAAATTGCAAAATCTTTGCCGGTAGACGAGATAATGAAAATGGTCTCTGGCAAGGATGAATATGTAGTCAAAAGAAGTGGAAACATTGAAAAATACAAGGAAGAAAAAATTTCAAGGTCAATCAAAAACGCAGCCGACAGGGCAGGTATGCAAATAAATACTTCTGATATTGACCTTATCCTAAAAGATGTGGCAAAGAAATTATTTTATGGTGACACAAAAAAACTTACAAAAACCACAGAAGTCAATGATATAGTCCTAAAGGCTTTGGAAAATGATGGGTTTTCAAAGATTCGTGATGCCTACCAAGCATATTCCAAAAACCAAGACTAATGTTAATAAAGCTAGTAACTGTCGGCAAAATTAAGGAAAAATTCTACAAGGATGCCCTAGCCGAATACCAAAAAAGAATGACCGCCTACAATAAGGTGGAAATTATAGAAGTTGCTGACGAAAAAGCTCCAGAAACCCTGTCAGATAAGGAAGTCGACCAGGTAAAGCTCGCAGAAGGCGAAAGAATTTTATCCAAAATCAAGGACGACTCCTTTGTTGTGACCCTAGAAATAAACGGCAAGGCCCTAGACTCCATCAAATTTGCAGGACTAATCCAAGATGAAATGCTAGATGGCTTCGGCAGGGACATGGTTTTTGTCATAGGCGGATCAAATGGCCTGGGAGATAATGTTTTAGCAAGGTCAAATTACAGAATATCCTTCGGCAAAATGACCTACCCCCATCAACTAATGAGGGTAATCTTAATGGAACAAATCTACAGGGCCTACAGGATAATAAATAAGGAGCCATACCATAAGTAGGGTAAATTTGTAGATTTTTATTATCAAGTGATATATAAATGTCTTTCCTTTATCCTACTCCAGAGTGATAAGCCCCCTCGTCAGTCGCTATCTCGCTTCGCTCGACCATTTGCTCCGCTCCAGTCCTACCATCCATTCCTTTCAGGAATGGGGTTAGGGCTTCGCATAGAGATCCCTCCACTAGCCGGGCAGGCTTGCTTTCTGTCGGGACAGCACAGGGTTCCCTAAATCCCACAGCGCCGTTTCTAATGAGAATATAGCCCAATAACAAAGCCACTTCGTATCTAATTAAATTTAACTTTTGAAAAAGATGTCTAAAACATTCGCTTATTATCGTCAAAGTGATGAATAAGTATTAACACTTGATAAATACCCAAACAATGATATAATTTAAGTAAGAGAAGCCACCTCTAAAAAAAGCTCTTGGTCTCGTCCAAGAAAATTAGATATGTTATTGATCTCCAAGAGGATCAAAAAAAGACGGTAGTTCCAGCTACCGTCTTTTTATTATTTGCTAAAGCTATGGTCGTCTATAAATTTTTCAATATATAAAACAATCAAAGCTACTAGCAATGGAAAAAATAAATTTTCCACAAGATATGTTATTATCTCCAAAAGTCTCACCCCCTTTATTAGGAGATAGCTATATTATAACATATTTGGATAAGATTATTAACTCATTTGATAATAAATCTTAACTCATCTACCATATTAATTCTAAAAACGTTACAAGAGGCTTCTCATCTTTACTTCTCTCTATGAAATCTTTATCGCTCGAAGTAAGATGGAGAGCCTTTCATTGTAATTATAAACGATTCTACCCTCCCACAAATTAAAGGCCAGGACATCCCTATGGTTCGAAAAATACAAAAACCCCAGCCTACTCGTATTTTCCGAGTTTGGCTGGGGTTTACTTTTTTATATTTCCCTAGTAAAATCTTCGATTTTTACAAAAACTGGCATGCCATTTTCGTAAACTTGTTCAACTTCGCCCTTAATTAGTGGAAGAGCGTAGGCTAGGATTTTCTCTTGGAGAGTTTTCTTGTCAACAAGCCATTCTTGTGGGATTTTCATCTCCCTATTGGCTATCTCATCTGGGCTGACTTCTGTATAATAAACCTCATAGTCCTCGCTGTCTATTCTCCTTAAAACTGGGACAAGATTGGTCCTTGTCATTCCGATTTCAACAGCCCTATAGCCTAGGTTGTAAGCTTCCTTGGAATCAGTTGCAGAAATCAAAGTATTTGACCTTTGAACAATATTTAGCTCCACTGCCCTAGACTTGATATTTAGCCTATTTCTTACCAAATCAGCCAGCCTTTGGCTAACACCAGAAACAACTGGGTGGTTAAAACCATCTTTGGTATTGGTAAAAACTTCTTCAGACAAGACCCCGTCTGTATCTCTAAAACCTTCAGCCATAGCTACAAGCAAGTTTTTTTCTTTCTTCAATGCCTCTTTGATATCTTCTAAGAGCTCATCAATAGACATTTCATCTTCTGGTATATACAAGAGATTGACCAATTCTTTTGGATAAGAGTAATTAGCAATAAGGCTTGATGCAGCAAGCCAACCTGCATGGCGGCCCATGATTTCTACAAAAGTCACGCTTTCTAGGTCATAAATATCCACATCACACCTTAGACTTCTCAAAGTAGATGCTATATACTTTGCAGCAGAGCCGAAACCTGGAGAATGATCCATCCCCTCTAGGTCGTTGTCAATAGTCTTTGGACAGCCAATTACATTGATACCATCGATTTTTTTATAGGCTATGTAGGCATTTAACTTTTTGACTGTATCCATGGAATCATTGCCCCCGATATAAACAAAAAGGCCAATGTCATTTTTCTCTAGAACATCAAAAATCTTTTCATAAACTGGGCTATCAAGGTCGCTATCGAGCTTAAACCTACAAGAACCAAGGATAGAAGCAGGTCTAGCCTTTAGTTTCTTACTCATATTCTCCTTGGTGAAAATTTCAGCATCCACCAGCCTAATATTTTCATTAATAATTCCCTCAATCCCATTCATTGAAACAAAAATCTTCTCAAATTCATTATCAATACCGCTATCGATAACTCCCGCCAAAGATGCGTTGATAACAGAAGTTGGCCCGCCTGATTGGGCTACAATTAGATTCATTTATCCTCCTTGCTGAGTACAAAATTTTCTAGATAATAAGCTATTCCATCTTCATTATTAGTCTTGGTCACAAAATCTGCAAGTTTTTTGATAGACTCAACGGCATTGCCCATTGCAACCCCTGTGCCTGCTACTTCAAACATAGACACATCATTCATTTCATCACCAAAAACAATGATATCTTCCCTGGCTATACCAAAAATCTTACAAGCTTCAAGGATAGAATTTCCCTTAGAAAGGCCCTTAGGCATAACCTCATAATAAAACCTAGCCGACTTGACCTGCTCGGTCCTATCCCCAAACTTTTCCCTAAGCTTGGCACAAGGCTCATCAAGTTTGTCAGGATCCTGGGCAAAAAGTATTTTATTTGGTGCAAAATCAAGGCTGTCTCTGATATCAGCGATTTCCTTCACTTCCATATTGAGCATGCCACTTTCACGATTAGAATAAAAATTATCCGCCCTATCAGTTATAATCACTTCTCCATGAGGAACCATAATTTCAAGGTTCAAAGACTTTGACAAATCAAGTATTTCCATGGCTAAGTCATAGTCCATAGGATGGTTGGCAAGGATTTTTCCTTCCTTGAAGTCATAAAGCTGACCACCGTTATAAGAAGACAAAACTCCACCAAACTTATCAAATCCCAAGGCTCTCGCTTGGTCTCTCAAACCAAAAGTAGGCCTACCAGAAACAATCATCACCTCATGGCCTGCCTTAGTTGCGGCAATCAAAGCCTTGCGAGTCCTCTCCGTAATCACTCCCTCGCTATTAACCAAAGTTCCATCAACATCAAGTGCAATTAATTTTCTCATATAACTCCTAACTTATTCTTTCTTTTCTATTTTTATAATTCTTTTCTATTTGGGTTCGCAAATCCTAAAAATCTCATCCCCATAATTAACCACACCAGTCGAAAGCCTCTCAACCTTCTTAATAGCAGGGTTGGTAATCACAACAGGCGACTGGATACTCTTGCCACAAGCTTTAATCTTTTCAAGGTCAAACTCAAGCAAAAGATCACCCGGCTTCACCTCATCGCCAACTTTTATGTAAGTCTTAAAACCATCACCATCCATATCAACAGTATCAATCCCAATATGAATTAAAACCTGGAAGCCTTCTGGATTTTTAATAGCAAGCCCATGCCTACCATTAGCCACAATAGAAACCTTGCCAGCGCATGGCGAATAAACTTTAGAATCCCTAGGCAAAAATAAAACACCAGCCCCCACAATCCCCTGAGCAAAAATAGGGTCCGAACACTCAGTAAGATCCAAAACCTCACCCGTCATAGGTGCAAAAAATAATTTATTATCAAAATCAGCCATAAAATCCTCTTTCCTATATAAAATCCAAAAGGGCAACCCCTCAAATAAAATCTAGACTCAAAAAATAACTCTTTATTACTACTATACCATAAAAGATGGGGAGATATTATCCAAGATAACTTATTTTTTCTTCCGAGAAGAAACAATCTTTTTTTCACTAGGTGAGTCTATTATTCCAGGAATATTTTCTTTAAACTTTAATTTTAATATTAATTTTGTATTATTATATTTTTTATTATTTACTATTGAATCTTCGTTCTAAGGGGGAAACCCTAGGGAACGTTTTGTATTATCCAAGATAATATTATTATTTAGTTTTTTCTCTTCGTAATCTTATAAATTAAATTATTTTTTCTATTTAGAATTCAATCTTCGTTCTAAGGGGAGGCCCGAGGGGGCGGCAGCGCTCTAAGCCGCTTGGGCAAAATCCCCCTCACCAGCCTCCCCTTAAACACCAAGCAAGCCCGTCGGCTCGTGGAGACCTACACCCCCAACTGCTCCTTAGCGGAGTGCGAAACCAGAAGTTTGCCTACGGCAAACCACTTTAGTAGGGGGGCACCTTCGTATGAGATTATGTATATCCCCAGAGATTCTTTAATCTGCGGGTTGCTAAAAACTGATAACTCGCTAACGCTCAGTCCTCCACGAGCCGGACAGGCTTGCCATCAGTTTTCTTAACGCAACCCTAGATTAAAAATCATTCCCGATAAAGGAGAGATTTGGTCTCGAGGTTTCAGATTTGCTCGGCTCGTTTGGCTTTGCCAAACATTGCTGGTTTTGAGGTTATTCTTATACGAAGAGTTTAAAAACTCAAGACCAAGTATTTTAAAATCCCAAGACTACGTGAAGAAAATTGCACTGACAGTCACTTGTGAATAAAGACTATGTAACTACTGTGAACGAATTTCAAAAGTCAGACACAAGTTAGACGAGATTGCAATTTTTAGGAGGCTTGGGATTTTAAAAAGTTATAGGATAGAACAAGTAAAACGAAGACGTAAACCCTACCAAAAAAAGATTTCCAAAGGAAATCTACTGTTCATGCTCCCCGCTATAGGGGCCGCCTGGGGGTGAAACAGAAAGGGGGCCTGGGGGAACCCGATGAGGGGGCATGCGGAAAGCCCCCTTGGGGTTCCCCCAGATACGGAGCAGTTATGTTAATGACTGAGAAAATATTTATGATACGGTCAATCTCGGATTAACAAAATAAAAGAAGTTTTTAAGAAACCTGGTTTCTTACCTCACATAATATTTTCCGTCAATTTCTTCTATTTTTGAATTTTTTGGGCTAGTTGGGAAATTGTTTGGGGCTTTAGGGCGGTTTTCGCTTTCGTTTATGGTTCTGGATTTTTTGATTTCTGCATCTGATTTTAGGAAGTAATCATAGATTACAAAGTCCTGAATATTTTCTATATCCTTATCATTGAAATTTATTATTGGATCATCCCATGTTGTGTCTATGTGGTACCAGTTGCCCATGATTTTTACCATATTCCACATATGATCTTCGCCAGTTTTTAGGGATTTGCCTGTGATTAACCTTGTTTCTAGACCTGCTTGCTTTGCCATTAGGTCAAAAAGGGTGGCGTAGGCGTTGCAGACTCCTCCGTTGCCAAAGATTATTGATGCTGGATGATAGATTGACACTCCCCCACTTTCCTCGTCACCATCTCCCTTGTTGTAGAAATTTTTCTTGACTATAAAGTCGTGAATTTCCTTAACTTTGGCATATTCTGTAAGATATGGGTCAATATTTTCTTCTACCCATTTTTTTACAAATTTTTTGCTGGCATATTCCATGTCAATGTCAACCCTATATTTTACGTCAAATTTGGCATTTTCTATATAAACAGCTCCAGTTTTTGACTTGTTAGGCTTATAGGCAGTATCTATCCTTGTTGAAGCATATTGACCATAGTAGAAATAGTCATCTTCCCTTGCCACATCTAGGAATAATTCGGATATTTCTTTGTTTGTAGCTACCCTTCCTATATCAACACTAAAATATGTATCCCTGTTTTGAAGGTGGCTTCTTATCTCTTTTCTAATTCTAATATTATCTCTGTAATTCTTTTTTAAATCTTCGAGTTCATTTAGGATTTCCTCTGTTGATTCTATTAGGGCTTTGAGCCTATCTAGTTTGTCCTTTGCAAGCTTTATCTTGCCATCTTTTATGGCTTGCTTAGTTTTTGCAAGGATTTCTTTGTGGGCTGATAGGTCGGCTTCTATGATTATCCTTTCACTTTCCACAGAAGCATGGGCTCTATTAGGCAAAAATACTAGGGCCAATGCCAGACTTAGGACGATTATTTTTATTTTTTTCATATTTTCTCCATAAAAATAACTAGCATGAGTCTATATAATTTTTAAAAATCAATTTACCTCTGCTAGTTATTAGTTTTTATAAAAGAGCTTCAGCTTCTCTTATTACTGCTTCTGAATCTTTTATAAGCTGTAAAAGTTGTCCTCTTACCTTCGCTACCTTATTTGGAGCTGTTTCCAAAAGAATTTTTACTGCATCAATAGTAATCTTACTTTCCCTTACAGCTTCTTTTAAGCTTTTGATTGTGAGGGCATCATTTATATCACGGCTAAGACCTGCCTTAGCACTGTTGATATTGGCTGTTGCCCCTGCTAACTCTTCTATTTTTGCATCATTTCCCTTATCTAGGATTGCCTGACCGTCCATTATTGCTTGTTGGTAGGCAAGTTTGGTCTTGCTTTTAGCATAGGTATTATAAGCTTCGCTGCCAACAACTTTTGGCATATCATTAACAGCTAAGGTCAGCTGTTCTCTTTGAATTTTATACTTAATATCATCGCTTTCTTCTGCTGCATAGGCTGGTTTTTGAATTAAATTACCAGCTCCTAGGCACATAAGATTAGCCACAAATAGGCTCAAGCATAGTTTTTTGATTAATTTTTTCATCCTATCCTTTTATCCCCTTTAATTTAGCTAGTAAATCCCTAGCTTCTTGTTGTAATTTCTTAGATTCGTTAAGTTCTACTAAAAGTCTACTTTTAACATCCTCTACCTTATTTGGAGAGATTTCAAACAATAGATTTACTGCCCTAACAGTTACTCCATTTTCTATGATAGCTTCTTCAAGCTTTTTGATTTGCTCCTTATTAGCTTCACTTATTTCTTCTACTAGGGCAAGTCTTGCTGCTTGTAAAGAATCAGCTATCTCTTGGTATTCTCTGGCAGACTTCATCTTAGAATTATCTTCCATGCTTGTCTCTGCAAGCTTTAAGGCAGCCATAAAAGCTTTAAAACTTTTTTCTGTGTACTGATCTTTTTTATACCTATATATAACTGATTTATCAATTTCTGCCTTTAGAACACCCTTGTTTTTTACTGGTTCATAAGAATTTTCTATACTAGCCTTGGCATCTTTCATAGCCTTGGTATGCTCATCAACCTTTACTTTTTCTAGGCTATCTTCATTCCTACCATAGAGGATTTTATAGCTTCTAGCCTTGTCGTGAGCATCAATGTAAGCACTTTTTTGCTTGAGTGTAGCATTGGTGAAGGCATCACTTTTTATAAAAGTTTCGTATTCTTCTAATAAGTCAGACAATTCCTTGATTGAAACTTTTTCACCATTTAAGGCATCAATAGCAAATTTTAGGTTATTAGTTAGGCTTTCCATATTTGCCTTAGCCTCATCATTTGGAGCACTCTTTGCTACCTTTTCTTCTAATGATTCAGCCGCCTTTAGGTCTTCATCTAGACCTCTTTGGTAATAAAAATCGGCATTGATATACTTATAATTTTTCTTTATTTCTCTGGCTTTGATTATAGTTTTTGTGAAATCTTGATATATATCGAAATAACTTTGCTCGCTAGTAGTTGCTTCTGTCGCATAGGCCTTATCTATCTTAGGAACAAGGGCAACAGATGCTAACGCTAGGGCTAGGACTATTTTTTTAATATTATTATTCTTCATAGCTTAACCTTTCTATAAAATAAGTATTTCTTTCTTATAATATACTCTTTTTGGCTATTTATCAAAGATAAAAAAAGCCTGTGCAAAGCTTGGATAAATAGTCTTTGACTCAGAAATCCTAGCTTGCTTTCTAGCCTACCAAGGCTAGGCAAGCCCTAGACTGGGCTTTATCCTATTGCACTGGCCTTTTTTGCCTTATAGTTGATCAACAAGGGATTCAGCTTCTTCGATTAATTGGTTTGATTCATCCATTAATTCTTGAAGCTTTTCTTTTGTTTCATCTGTCAAACTATCAGATGCTTCTTGCAAAAGAATTTCACAAGCTCTAGCCTGTACCCTATTAGTAAAAATAGAATCTTCTAGTTGCTCTTTTTCTGATAAACCCTTGTCTGTTTCAGCAGCATCCTTGCCCTCAGCTCCTTCTGTAGAGCCAGTATTTTCTGCATCTTCTTTGCCTTCTTTTTTGCTTGTTTCTTCTGTCGCTTTCTCTTCTGCTACTTTCTCTTCTGCCTTATTTTCTTCAGCATCCTTTGGCTTATTCTTTAGGCTATCGCAACCTGTAAAAGTTGCAGCGATTAAAAGTGCAGCGATGATTTTTTTATTAGTTAATTTCATTTTCTATCTCCTTTTTTTCTTATAAATACTAATATTCCAGCAGCCACTACCAATATCCCAGCCACTTTTGACATTCCCCTTATACCAGTTTTTACAATAGAACCTGGATTTGTCACTGTGGAAATAGGGCTAGTTGATGTTTTAACACCGCCATTAGGTGCTAGGGTAGTAGTTGTTACAGCTTTTGGATTTATTAAATCATTCAATTCTTTTTCAACCTTCAAAGCATCATCCATAGTCTTATCATCCTGGCCTAGGGCGTTGATTTTAGCAGCTATAGCCTTTCTTGCTTCTGGATTGCCTATCTTTAGTTGATCTTTTTTAAACCTTGCCGCAAGGTCAAAGGTCAATTTCTCAAACTTATCCCCATCCAACTTGTTTTTCGCATCTAAGAGCTTATTATAGACAGCCCTCACCTCAGCTTCGGTTGGCTTCTTGTTATTCTCAATAAAATCTTTAGCTTCCTTCAAGGCAAGATCATAAGCATCTCTTAGGACCTTTTGAGCCTTTTGGTATTTGAAACTACCTTCTTTTAGTTTTTTATCACCATTAATCAATTCATTTAGGTCTGTAAGAAGCTTATCCCTTGTATAATTAGGGTTGGTTTCTATTTCGATTTTATCATTAAACTTCTTGATGGCCTCATCATTCATGACTTCTTTAAGGGTCTTTAAGGTTGTTGGACCATCCCCTTCTTCTTCATAAAGTTTTAAAGCCTTTTCCAGCCTAATCCTTGAAGCTTGGTTGATATTCTTATAGTCCTTGTGGTTTTTGATAATCTTTAGGGTGTGGTAATATTTATTAGCTAAATACTTATCCTCTGTGATTTTGCCCTCGATAAAGTCCCTCGTATGCTCGATTAAATCAAGGATATCCTTAGCTTCCTCACTATCAAGCTTATTTGCCTTCTTAATATTTTCTGCTATGGCTATATATTTTGGATAAAGCTTGCTGGCCTCAGAAAGATTGCCCTTGAGTCCATTAGCAGCAGTCGCAAAATCAGCCGAATTCTTAAAATCATCAAAGTCTAAGATAGCTGCGGATAATTTCCTAGCCTGGCTTGTAATATCACCATTTATCTCAGATCTTGCGTCAACCAATTTTTTATACAAAATGTTTAAAACATTGGCATCTGGCACACTCTTGTTAAGCTCTTTTTCAGACTCAGCTATAAGGCTTAGGTAATTGGCAATAGCCCCATTCATCTTGTAGTCAACTTCTGCATCCTTGTATTTCTTAGAGCTCTTGAAATAATAATTATCATCAACTAATTTTTTGAGCCTCTTTGTCAAAAATTCAGCAAGTTTTGTTACAGAATCATTAAAATCCTTGTAAGCCTTGTTCATATCATCAAGACTCGCCTTGCTATAGTCATTTACAAGATCAGCCGCCTTGGCCCTGGCCTTGGTATAGGCATCCTTGGCCTCTTTTTCATCCTTGCCATAAATTTGGTCAAGCTTTAGGTAGGCGGTACTGTCTAGAAGTTTTTTCATAGCTTCCCTAGCACTTTTCTTGTCAGTATAGTCATTTATACTATAATCAAATTCCTTAAAGACTTCGGTTAGGCGATATTTTGCCTTTGATATCTCATCACTGGTCACACCCTTAGGATTGTCTTTATAACGTTTTATAATCTTTTCTGCCTCTTTGATAGCATCATCTAACCTTATTTGCTTGCTAGTAGAGGATTTTTTGTAAGAATCGGTCTTTTTTAGGCTTTCTCCAAATTTCTTGTATCTTTCTAATTCATCGATATTATATCTTTCGATAGCTTCCTCGCCAGCCTTAGATTTATTGATTTTAGCCTTGAGGTCTTCAATCTCTTTTAAAAGCTTATTATAAGTCTCAAGGTCTCTCCTTATACCACTTGCATGATTTGTGCAGTAGGTAATAGCAAGGGCAATCTTTTCCTCATAGCTTTTAGCAAGAGATTTGTCCTTGAGATTTTTTAGGACCTCGTCCTTTTCCTTGACAAAGCCACCTAATTTCTTGATAGCTTCAATTATTTGATTAGATGTGTCTTTTTCTGCTGCCTTGCCAGTATTGAGGTTTGGAGTAGTCGCATCTATTTTTTTCCTAGCCTCAACTAGGTCTTTAAGAGCATTTTTGGCATCTAGATAATTTTCATTATTTATTTCACCATAAGTCTTGAGCTTATCATAAGCTGTTTGATAATCCTGTTTTTTATCATCGCTAGCTGCACCGAATGTAATGTCTTTGGTAAAAGTATCATAATCTTTGACCATAGCATTAATATCAGCCGCCAAATCTTTTAGGTCTTGATTCGTAATTTCCTTGCCAGCTTCCTTGATTTCTTCATCAAGCTTAGCTATATCGTCATCAGTTGGTTTATATTCTTCTTTGTAATCGTAGGCATTTGGTGCCTTTGCCTTGTCAAAAAGGTCTTGTATACTTTTGGCCTGATCTATCAAATTATCGCCATAAAATCTAACAATATTCTTTTCTTGAAGAGCTTTCTTGCTAATATCAACCCTTGCTGAAAGGTCATCATAAAGCTTTTGAACCTCTCCGCTCTTACCATCTTTGGAGTTATTCTTCAAAAACTTCTCACTAATGATAATATTTCTCTTGAGAGTTTCCAAATTAACCTTAGCACTATTCACAAGCTCATTATTAGCCTTGTCGATATCATCTTTATATTCTCTTGCTTTGCCCATATCAGGGTTTGTTTGATCAACAAAAGCCTTAGCTTCAGCCATAAGTTTGTCAATATTATTACGGACTTCACCACTAGCTAGACGGTATGCTTCAGTTTTTTTAGTTGTCTCAAATTCACCCACATATGCCCTCAACAAAACCAGTGGGTCGCTAATTTGTTCTATTTTATTTTCTTCTTTACTAGTCTCAGTAGCCAAAGACTCATTCACAAATCCCGCACCAGGACTCAGAACAAGCCCCAAAGTCAAAAGACTAGCAAGCAATTTCTTATTCATATAATCTCCTCATGAGCTTTAATCTTACTAATAATTATAATCTATTAAAGCCCATTTGTCAATAAAGCAGTAAATTTCAATGATTTGAGAAAGATTTTCTTCCGAGAAGAAACAATCTTTTTTTCACTAAGTGAGTCTATTATTCCAGGAATAACATCTTTTTTTCTTCAATCCGAGATTGAACTTATCATCTTTTTATTTTGTTTATCCGAGATAAACTGCATCTATTATATTTTCTCAGTCATTGACATAACTGCTCCGTTCAAAGGGGG